>NZ_JBHVWF010000199.1:0-11351 GCF_042882365.1 Streptomyces sp. NPDC058221
GCCCACGAGTCCGAGGACGAGGGCGACGACGAGCACGACGACAACGACTCCGGTGCCTCCGGATCGAGCAGCAGCCGGCGCCGGCGCCGCCGCCGCCGTCGCAGCGGTGACTCCTCGTCCGACGCCGAGAACGGCACGGACGACCCGGAGCGCACGGTCGTCAAGGTCCGTGAGCCGCGTAAGAAGGAGGCCGAGCGCGAGCCCGGCACCGGCTTCGACGAGGTCCAGTCCATCAAGGGCTCGACCCGTATGGAGGCCAAGAAGCAGCGCCGCCGCGAGGGCCGCGAGCAGGGCCGCCGCCGGGTGCCGATCATCACCGAGGCGGAGTTCCTGGCCCGCCGCGAGGCCGTCGAGCGCGTCATGGTCGTGCGTCAGAACGGCGAGCGCACCCAGATCGGCGTCCTCGAGGACAACGTGCTCGTCGAGCACTACGTCAACAAGGAGCAGGCCACCAGCTACGTCGGCAACGTCTACCTGGGCAAGGTCCAGAACGTCCTGCCGTCCATGGAGGCCGCCTTCGTCGACATCGGCAAGGGCCGCAACGCCGTCCTGTACGCCGGTGAGGTCAACTTCGAGGCGCTCGGCATGGCCCACGGGCCCCGCCGCATCGAGACCGCGCTCAAGTCCGGCCAGTCCGTCCTCGTCCAGGTGACGAAGGACCCGATCGGCCACAAGGGCGCCCGCCTGACCAGCCAGGTCTCGCTGCCCGGCCGCTACCTGGTCTACGTGCCCGAGGGCTCGATGACCGGCATCAGCCGCAAGCTGCCCGACACCGAGCGCGCCCGGCTCAAGACCATCCTCAAGAAGATCGTCCCCGAGGACGCGGGCGTCATCGTGCGCACCGCCGCGGAGGGCGCCAGCGAGGACGAGCTGCGCCGCGACGTCGAGCGGCTGCAGGGGCAGTGGGAGGACATCCAGAAGAAGTCGAAGAGCAGCGGCAGCTCCAACGCGCCGACGCTGCTCTACGGCGAGCCGGACATGACCGTCCGGGTCGTCCGCGACATCTTCAACGAGGACTTCTCCAAGGTCATCGTCAGCGGCAACGAGGCGTGGGACACCATCCACGGTTACGTATCGCACGTGGCGCCCGACCTCACCGACCGGCTGTCGCGGTGGACCTCCGAGGTCGACATCTTCGCGACCTACCGGATCGACGAGCAGCTCATGAAGGCGCTGGACCGCAAGGTCTACCTGCCGAGCGGCGGCTCGCTGGTGATCGACAAGACCGAGGCGATGGTCGTCGTCGACGTCAACACCGGCAAGTTCACCGGTCAGGGCGGCAACCTCGAGGAGACCGTCACCAAGAACAACCTGGAGGCGGCCGAGGAGATCGTGCGCCAGCTGCGGCTGCGCGACCTCGGCGGCATCGTCGTCGTCGACTTCATCGACATGGTGCTGGAGTCCAACCGGGACCTGGTGCTGCGGCGCCTTCTGGAGTGCCTGGGACGCGACCGTACGAAGCACCAGGTCGCCGAGGTCACCTCGCTCGGCCTGGTCCAGATGACCCGCAAGCGGGTCGGTCAGGGTCTGCTGGAGTCCTTCTCCGAGACCTGTGTCCACTGCAACGGGCGCGGCGTGATCGTGCACATGGAGCAGCCCACCTCGGTGGGCGGTGGCGGCGGCAACGGCAAGCGGTCCAAGAAGCGCCGCGGCGGTTCCGGCCAGGACCACGAGCACGAGCACGGTCATGAGCACGAGCAGGACCACGAGAACGAGGCCGAGACCGAGGCCGAGGTCGCGGCGGAGGTCGCCGCCCCGGTGGCGCTTCCCGAGCCGGAGTTCGTCGCGGACGAGGAGCTGTACAGCAGCGCGGCCGAGGCCGAGGCGGCCGCTTCGCGCGGCCGTGGCCGTCGCCGGGCGACCCGCAAGGCGTCGGCCCCGGCCGGTGCCCCGAAGTCGGCGTCCGCGCCCGCTCCGGTGGCGGAGCCGGCCGTGGAGCCGGAGCCCGTCGTGGAGCCCGAGCCCGCACCGGAGCCGGCCGTCGAGACCCCGGTGGCCGAGGCCCCGGCCGTCGAGGCACCGGCAGCCGAGGCGCCCCAGGGCCGTGGCCGTCGCCGGGCGACCCGCAAGGCGACCGCCCCGGCCGGTTCCCCGGCCCCGGCCGAGCCCGTACCGGCCGTCGAGGCCGCCGAGGAGCCGGTGTCCGACGCGGACCCGGTCGCCGCTGAGGACCCGGTCGTCGAGGCCCCGCACGTGGAGGTCCCGGCCGAGGAGCCGGCCGCACCGCCGCGTGCCCGGCGCAGGGCGACCCGCAAGGCCACCGCGCCCGCGGGTTCCCCGGCCGCCACCGACGAGGCCGCGGCCGTCGTGGTGACGGCCGCCGAGTCCGGGCCGGCGTCCGACGCCGAGCCCGAGGCCGCACCGGCCAAGAAGGCGGCCCGCAAGACCGCCAAGAAGGCCACTGCCAAGAAGGCGGCCACCACGAAGACGGCCGCCAAGAAGACCGCCGCGAAGAAGACGACGGCCAAGAAGGCGACAGCGAAGAAGACGGTGGCGGCGCAGAAGCAGGCGCCGTCCTCCGTCACCGCTCCGGCCGACGAGGCCTGACCACCTCGCACCGTGCGCCCGTACGCAGCCGTACCGTTTCCGTCACAGGAATCGGGCCGGCTGCGTACTGGCGCCCCGCCCGACCCGCAACTTTCCCCGTGGACACGGAAGCCGGAGTACATGCGCAAGATCCAGAAGGCCGTCATACCGGCCGCCGGGCTCGGTACCCGGTTCCTGCCGGCGACGAAGGCGACTCCCAAGGAGATGCTGCCGGTGGTCGACAAGCCCGCGATCCAGTACGTCGTGGAGGAGGCCGCCGCCGCGGGGCTGAGCGACGTACTGATGATCACGGGGCGCAACAAGCGGGCCCTCGAGGACCACTTCGACCGGAACTACGAGCTGGAGTCGGCGCTGACCCGCAAGGGCGACGACGAGCGGCTGGTGCGGGTCCAGGAGTCCAGTGACCTGGCGACCATGCACTACGTCCGCCAGGGCGACCCGCGAGGCCTCGGCCACGCCGTCCTGTGCGCGGAGCCCCATGTGGGCGACGAGCCGTTCGCGGTGCTCCTCGGCGACGACCTGATCGACCCGCGCGACCCGCTGCTGGCGCGGATGACCGAGATCCAGGAGCGTGCGGGCGGCAGCGTCGTCGCGCTGATGGAGGTCGCGCCCGAGCAGGTCCATCTGTACGGATGCGCCGCGGTGGAGACCACGCCGGAGAGCGATGTCGTCCGGGTCACCGGTCTGGTCGAGAAGCCGGAACCCGGCGACGCGCCCAGCAATCTCGCCGTCATCGGGCGCTACGTCCTGGACCCCGCGGTCTTCGGCGTGCTGCGCGACACCGAGCCGGGCCGCGGCGGCGAGATCCAGCTGACGGACGCCCTCCAGCAGCTGGCCGTCGACGAGAAGCTCGGCGGACCGGTGCACGGCGTCGTCTTCCGCGGCCGCCGCTACGACACCGGCGACCGCGGCGACTACCTGCGGGCCATCGTCAGACTCGCCTGCGAGCGCGAGGACCTGGGCCCCGACTTCCGTACCTGGCTGCGCGGTTACGTAGCGGCCGAGCTCTGAGCCGGCGCGCCCGTACGGCACCCGGACCCACCCGAGACACACGCACCAAGGACCAAGGAGAACCCTCATGATCGGCATGATTCTGGCGGCCGGCGCCGGCCGCCGTCTGCGCCCCTACACCGACACGCTTCCCAAGGCCCTGGTGCCGGTCGGCCCCGAGGGGGACGAGGAGAGCCTGACCGTCGTCGACCTGACGCTGGGCAACTTCGCCGAGGTCGGGCTGACCGATGTCGCGATCATCGTGGGCTACCGCAAGGAGGCGCTGTACGAGCGCAAGGCGGCCCTGGAGGCGAAGTACGGCGTCAGCCTCACGCTGATCGACAACGACAAGGCCGAGGAGTGGAACAACGCCTACTCCCTCTGGTGCGGCCGTGACGCCCTCAAGGACGGCGTGATCCTCGCCAACGGCGACACCGTGCACCCCGTCTCCGTCGAGAAGACGCTGCTCGCCGCCCGCGGCGACGGCAAGAAGATCATCCTCGCCCTCGACACGGTGAAGCAGCTCGCCGACGAGGAGATGAAGGTCGTCGCCGACCCCGAGAAGGGCGTTCAGCGGATCACCAAGCTGATGGACCCGGCCGACGCCACCGGCGAGTACATCGGTGTCACCCTCATCGAGGGCGAGGCGGCCGAGGAGCTGGCCGACGCTCTGAAGACGACGTTCGAGCGCGACCCGGACCTCTACTACGAGGACGGCTACCAGGAGCTCGTCAACCGCGGCTTCAAGGTCGACGTGGAGCCGATCGGCGACGTGAAGTGGGTCGAGATCGACAACCACGAGGACCTGGCCAAGGGCAGGACCATCGCGTGCCAGTACTGACCCGGCTGATCCCGGCGCCGGTCGTCGTCGACATCCGTGCGGGTGCGCTGGCCGACCTGGCGGGTGTCCTCGCCGATCAGCGCATCTCCGGCTCCGGGAAGCTGGCGGTCGCCATAAGCGGGGGCTCCGGCCGGGCCCTGCGGGAGCGGCTGTCGGACAGCCTGCCCGGTGCCTCGTGGTTCGAGGTCGGCGGCGGCACACTGAACGACGCCGTCAAGCTGGCCGAGGCCATGAAGTCCGGGCGGTACGACGCCGTGGTCGGCCTCGGCGGCGGCAAGATCATCGACTGTGCGAAGTTCGCCGCCGCGCGGATCGGGCTGCCCCTGGTCGCCGTGGCGACGAACCTGTCCCACGACGGCCTGTGCTCGCCGGTGGCCACCCTGGACAACGACGCGGGCCGTGGCTCGTACGGCGTCCCGAACCCCATCGCCGTCGTCATCGACCTCGACATCATCCGTGAGGCCCCGGTCCGCTTCGTGCGGTCCGGGATCGGGGACGCGCTCTCGAACATCTCCGCCGTGGCGGACTGGGAGCTGGCCCACCGGGTCAACGGCGAGGACATCGACGGACTCGCGGCGGCGATGGCCCGGCAGGCCGGCGAGGCAGTGCTGCGCCACCCCGGGGAACTGGGCGACGACAGCTTCCTCCAGGTGCTGGCGGAGGGTCTGGTGCTCACCGGTATCTCGATGTCGGTCGCGGGTGACAGCCGGCCGGCCTCCGGCGCCTGTCACGAGATCAACCACGCCTTCGACCTGCTCTTCCCTCAGCGGGCGGCCAGCCATGGCGAGCAGTGCGGTCTGGGCGCGGCGTTCGCGATGCATCTGCGCGGGGCCCACCAGGAGTCCGTACGGATGGCCGGGACGCTGCGGCGCCACGGGCTGCCGGTCACCGCGCAGGAGATCGGGTTCACCGTGGACGAGTTCGTCTCGGTGGTCGAGTTCGCACCCCGGACCAGGCCGGGTCGGTACACCGTCCTGGAACATCTGAACCTGTCCGCGGACGGGATCAGGGACGCCTACACCGACTACGTCACAGCTGCCGGGGCCTGAGAAGCGGTTGTCCGGGTTCCGAAACCGGGGCCCGGTTTGACCGGGCTGTCCCGGGCCCCGTAATCTTGACCGTCGGCGTTTGTTTCGCCACACCTCTGAGCACTGACCTCCCGCTCGTACGGGAGAGGCCGCTCGTCCAATCCGGATCATCACGGGTCCCCGGACCCGTGTGAGCGGCTGGCTTCAGAGGTTTTCGCTTCGAGTGAGAGTGAGATCCGCGTGTACGCCATCGTGCGCAGCGGTGGTCGCCAGCACAAGGTTGCTGTCGGCGACATCGTTGAGGTTGACAAGATTCCCACCGCCAGTGTTGGCGACACGGTAGAGCTCTCTACCCTGCTCGTTGTCGACGGCGACGCCGTGACCAGCGACCCGTGGGTGCTTGACGGCATCAAGGTCCAGGCCGAGATCGTGGACCACCACAAGGGCGCGAAGATCGACATCCTTCGCTACAAGAACAAGACCGGCTACCGCCGTCGTCAGGGTCACCGCCAGCAGTACACGGCGATCAAGGTCACCGGTATCCCCGCGGCTGCGAAGTAAGGGACTGAGAACACATGGCACACAAGAAGGGCGCATCGTCCACCCGGAACGGGCGCGATTCCAATGCTCAGCGGCTCGGCGTGAAGCGCTTCGGCGGTCAGGCCGTCAACGCCGGTGAGATCCTGGTCCGCCAGCGCGGCACCCACTTCCACCCGGGCACGGGCGTCGGCCGTGGCGGCGACGACACGCTGTTCGCCCTCGCCGCCGGTGCGGTCGAGTTCGGCACGCACCGTGGCCGCAAGGTCGTGAACATCGTTCCGATCGCCGGCTGAATTTTCGGCGCTCGTCGAGCGGTTTGACGTGGAGGCGGACCTCACTTCCTGTAACGGGAAGTGGGTCCGCCTTTCGCGTGTTGCTCCTACAGGGGCAGCGAGACATTTCTGCATGTATGTAACTGGAGGTTCCAACCATGACCACCTTCGTGGACCGCGTCGAGCTGCATGCCGCCGCGGGTAACGGGGGCCACGGCTGCGCCTCCGTTCACCGTGAGAAGTTCAAGCCGCTCGGCGGTCCGGACGGCGGCAACGGCGGTCGCGGCGGCGACGTGACCCTGATCGTCGACCAGGCCGTCACCACGCTCCTCGACTATCACCACCACCCCCACCGCAAGGCCACCAACGGCCAGCCCGGTGCCGGTGACAACCGCACCGGCAAGGAGGGCCAGGACCTCATCCTGCCCGTGCCGGACGGCACCGTCGTGCTCGACACCGACGGCAACGTGCTCGCCGACCTGGTCGGCCAGGGCACCATGTTCGTCGCAGGCCAGGGCGGCCGCGGCGGCCTCGGCAACGGCGCGCTGGCCTCCGCCCGGCGCAAGGCCCCCGGCTTCGCGCTGCTCGGCGAGCCCGGTGAGAGCCGGGACATCGTCCTGGAGCTGAAGACCGTCGCCGACGTGGCCCTCGTGGGCTACCCGAGCGCCGGGAAGTCCTCGCTGATCTCGGTCCTGTCGGCCGCCAAGCCGAAGATCGCCGACTACCCGTTCACCACCCTGGTCCCGAACCTGGGTGTCGTCACCGCGGGCAGCACCGTCTACACCATCGCCGACGTCCCGGGCCTGATCCCGGGCGCCAGCCAGGGCAAGGGCCTCGGCCTGGAGTTCCTGCGCCACGTCGAGCGCTGCTCGGTGCTCGTGCACGTACTGGACACGGCGACGCTGGAGTCCGACCGCGACCCGGTCTCCGACCTCGACATGATCGAGGAGGAGCTGAAGCTGTACGGCGGTCTGGACGACCGGCCCCGTATCGTCGTCCTCAACAAGATCGACATCCCGGACGGCCAGGACCTCGCGGACATGATCCGTCCGGACCTGGAGGCCCGCGGCTACCGCGTCTTCGAGGCGTCCGCCGTGGCCCGTACCGGCCTCAAGGAGCTCTCCTTCGCGCTGGCCGGTGTCATCGCCGAGGCGCGTGCCGCCAAGCCGGTGGAGGAGGCGACCCGGATCGTCATCCGGCCCAAGGCCGTGGACGACGCCGGTTTCACCGTGGTGCTGGAGGACGACGGCATCTACCGGGTGCGCGGCGAGAAGCCCGAGCGCTGGGTGCGCCAGACCGACTTCAACAACGACGAGGCAGTCGGCTACCTGGCGGACCGGCTGAACCGGCTCGGTGTCGAGGACGAGCTCCGCAAGGCCGGCGCCCGGGCCGGCGACGGCGTGGCCATCGGCGCCGAGGACAACGCCGTCGTCTTCGACTGGGAGCCGACGGTCACGGCCGGTGCGGAGATGCTCGGCCGCCGCGGTGAGGACCACCGCCTGGAGGAGCCGCGTCCGGCCGCGCAGCGCCGTCGCGACCGCGAGGACGAGCGCGACGAAGTCAGCAAGGAGTACCAGGAGTTCGACCCGTTCGCGTAACCCGCTCTCGGACCGCAGCCGGGCCCGGTTCCCTTCGGGGAGCCGGGCCCGCGCGTTTTCCGGGGCGCCCGTGAACCGGGCACCCGTCAGTCAGGAGCGGCCGGCCCGGTCGAGCGCCTCGGCGGGGGAGGGCGCCGGGGTGCGCTCGGCGAGCGGGACGACCGGAAGCAGCGTCTCCTCGCCCAGGAATACCCGGCGCACCACACGCTCCGCGGCGCGGCCGTCGTCGTAGTCGCAGAAGCGCTCCCGGAAGGCGCGGCGCAGCCCGGCAGACTTCTCGCTCCGCCACTCCTGGGAGCCGAGGACCGAGGTGAGCTCCTCCTGGCTGGTCGCCACGGCGCCCGGCGGCTCGGCCATCAGGTCGAAGTAGGTGCCGCGCACGACCCGGTAGGTGTCCCAGTCGTCGGCGTAGATCACGATCGGCCGGTCCAGGTTGGCGTAGTCGAACATCGCCGATGAGTAGTCCGTCACGAGGGCGTCCGCCGCGAGGTAGAGCTCCTCGACGTTCCCGTGCGCGGAGACGTCGATGATCCGGCCGCTGGCCTGGAGGTCGGCGAGGCGGCCGGTCGGCTTGTAGAAGTAGTGGCCGCGCACCAGCAGGGTGACATCGGGGCCCAGCTCCTCGGCCAGCCGCGGCAGATCGAGCCGCGGGGCGAAGGACTTCTGGTACTCGCGGTGGGTCGGCGCGTAGAGGAAGGCCGTCGAGCCGTCCGCGAGCCCGAGCTCGTGCCGGATCCGCGAGACGTCCGCCGCCGTGGCGTTGAGCAGGACGTCGTTGCGCGGGTAGCCGGTCTCCAGCGAGGTGTACCGACAGGGGTACACCCGCTCCCAGACGGTCGTGGAGAACCGGTTGGCGGACAGGCTGTAGTCCCAGCGGTCGCACCGGCTGAGCAGCTTCTCCATGTCCATGTTGGTGGACGCGGGGTACTGGGCCTGATCGAGCCCCATCGTCTTCAGCGGGGTGCCGTGATGGGTCTGCAGATGGATCTGGCCCTCGCGCTTGATCACGGTGTCGCCGAAGTTCACGTTGTTCGTCAGGTACTTCGCGCGGGCCATCACCGACCAGTACTCGCGGGAGCCGACCACCACGGCCTCGACGCCCTTGGGCACCCGGTCGCGGTGCTCGGACCGGACCGTCCAGACCCGCCGCATGTCCGGAGCGAGCCGGCCCAGCTCCGCCTCGATGGCCGCCGGGTTGCAGGAGTAGCCGCGCCCCCAGTACGCCGAGAACACCGCGAGGTTGTCGTCCAGCGGCATGCGCAGCTGGGACTTGTAGAACATGCCCAGCGCGGCGCGCTTGGCGCGGCCGGCGCGGGCACGGCCGCCCAGCCTGGCCCGGTTGCGCACGTTGTTGACCCGGGTGACGCCGACCAGTGCCGAGTAGGAGTCGAGGCCCAGCAGCGCGTATTTGTAGCCCTTTCCGCCGGCCGGACGCTCGAAGCCCTCCGGAAGGCGGCTCCGGTAGTCCTTGGCCGCGCGGTGGAAGAACTCCGCCCGCGCCTTCTGCGGAAGGCGGCCGGGCTTTTCCAGGACGGTCAGAAAGTGGTCGACCATTTTCCTGAAGAGCGCCGGACGCCAGGAATCGAGATCGGGCCGCCCGTCCAGATAGGCGAAGACGCGGTCGTACTGGTCGAAGACGTCGAAATGCTTGCGGCTCACCGTGCGGAGAATGTTCCCGCCTTCACGCCGCTGTCGGTACAGCACACAGGAACGGTCCAGGACGGCGATGCGCTCGGCGGAGATCAGCGAGGTGTATGTCCACGGCGCGTCCTCGTAATACCCGGCCGGGAAACGGAAGCCGTGCCGGGTGACGAAATCACGGCGGTAGGCCTTGTTCCACACGATCTGCAGCAGATCCAGCAACTGCGGCCGGTCCGCCAGTGAGAAGACGTCGGGGCCGCTCTCGTCCAGCAGCTCCGCGCGCTTGTTGCGCAGCAGCCGCCCGTCCCAGTAGGTGCGGGTGTAGTCGTAGATCAGGACGTCGGGGTCGTCCGTCGCGTCGAGGCGCCCCGCGACGGCCGCCAGCGAACCCGGGGCCAGGGTGTCGTCGCTGTCGAGGAAGAGCAGATAGTCGCCGGTCGCCTCGTCCATACCCGCATTGCGCGCGTGCCCCAGACCCACGTTCTCCGTGAGGTGAAGCACACGGATCCGGGAGTCGCGTTCCGCGTATGTGTCGAGAATCGCGCCCGAGCCGTCCGGCGAGCAGTCGTCCACACCGATGATCTCGAAGTCGGTGAAGTCCTGCTGGAGCACGGAGTCGAGACACTCCCCGATGTACCCCTGCACGTTGTACGCAGGCACGATGAGTGTCAGTCGAGGCATCGTCCACCAGTCCAGAGAGCTGTGAGGGTCCGTGCGAGGGCCGCGGTGCGCACCGTTGAACAGTGCGGCGGCGTGCAGCACCCGGACAGCGTAATTGATCCCTGTCAGCCGCCTTTGAGCGGCAAGGCCCGGTCCGCCGATCCGACTTTATGTGCACGTAGAGTGAACCGGACGGGTAAGACCTCGGACAGGGAGACGCACGACATGACCTGGATGGTTACGGGCGGGGCGGGATACATCGGTGCACACGTCGTGCGCGCGATGCTCGAGGGCGGCTCGCAGGTCGTCGTGTACGACGACCTGTCGACCGGGAGCGCCGAGAAGGTGCCCGCCGGGGTGCCCCTGGTGACCGGCAGTGTGCTCGACCGGCAGGCACTCGACGCGGCGATCCGCGAGCACGGTGTGACCGGGGTGGTGCACATCGCGGGCAAGAAGCAGGTGGGCGAGTCCGTCGAGCGTCCCCTCCACTACTACCGGGAGAACGTGACCGGCCTGGAGGTGCTGCTGGAGAGCATGGTCGACGCGGGCGTCGACCGGCTGGTGTTCTCCTCGTCCGCCGCGGTCTACGGCATGCCCGACGTCACCCTCGTCACCGAGGACACGCCCTGCGCGCCGATGAGCCCGTACGGCGAGACCAAGCTCGTCGGCGAGTGGCTGATCCACGCCGCCGCCCGCGCCCACGGGCTGCGCTGCGCCTCGCTGCGCTACTTCAACGTGGCCGGTGCGGCGTCGCCGGAGCTGGCGGACGCCGGGGTGTTCAACCTCATCCCGATGGTCTTCGAGCGGCTTGAGGCCGGTCAGGGCCCGCGGATCTTCGGCGACGACTACGCGACGCCCGACGGCACCTGCATCCGCGACTACATCCACGTCGAGGACATCGCCTCCGCCCACCTCGCGGCCGCGCGCCGGCTGGAGGAGGCGGAGAGCGGCACGGATCTCACGCTCAACATCGGCCGCGGCGAGGGCAGCTCCGTACGCGAGATGGTCGAGCGGATCCTGAAGGTGACGGACAACGGGGACATCGCCCCGGAGGTGACGGCCCGCCGCCCCGGTGACCCGGCGCGCGTGGTCGCGGGCGCCGACCGGATCCGCGCGGAGCTGGGCTGGTCGGCCCGGTACGGCGTGGACGAGATGATCGACTCCGCCTGGCAGGGCTGGCGGCTCCGCCACCCGTAGCGCCTGTACGGCAGCGGCCCGGCACCCCCTTCCGAAC
>NZ_JBHVWF010000200.1:0-11262 GCF_042882365.1 Streptomyces sp. NPDC058221
GATCGTTTTTTTTTATACGAGACCGCGCTCAGTTTGGTGCCGATGCTTGCCGCCACGCCTGCCGCGGTGTGTACCATATGGGCGGCGTCGGCCGCGCGCCGTCGCGCGGCCGTCGCGTACAGCGCGCCCGCCCGACGATCGTTCATGATGGCGAACATCCGCTGGTCGTAGCGCGTGTGCCGGGTTGCCCCGGTGGTGCTGGTCATTGCTTCCTCCCGTAGACCTCGTCCGTGAGCGGGCGGAACGGGCGGAGGGAGAAGACTGCCTCCACCGGCAGATCGAAGAACTCGGCGATGCGCAGCGCAAGATCGAGGCTCGGGTTGTACTGCCCGCGCTCGATGTAGCCGATGGTCTGGTAGTGGGCGCCGACCGCTTCGGCCAGTGTCTGTCGCGACACCTTGCGTTCCGCGCGCACCATCGCCAATCTGTTGTGTACCTGCTCGCTCATATATAAGAAGTACTACATTCAGGAGCGGGTTGACAACACCTTGCCCCCTGGCTGCCGGTGCGACGGCAGGCTGCGCGCATGGACGCTGGGATCGCCCCGGCCCCGGACCCGGGTGACCGAACGTGACCGCACGCCGAGCGCCCGCCGTCCGCCCCGGGAAGGGGTGGAAGGCGGGCGCGCTCGGGTCCGGTGTTCCCCGGGGTGTCAGGCCTGCGGTGCGGCGGCCTTGATCGCGGAGATGTCGAAGTTCAGCTTCACCTTGTCACTGACCATCACACCGCCGGTCTCCAGCGCCGCGTTCCAGGTCAGGCCCCAGTCCGAGCGCAGGATGTCCGCGCCGCCCTCGAAGCCGACACGCTCGTTGCCGTACACGTCGGTCGCGGAGCCGTTGAACTCCAGGTCGATGGCGAGCGGGCGGGTGACGTCCTTGATGGTGAGGTCGCCGGTGACGCGGTACTTGTCGCCGCCGAGCTGCTCGGCGGCGGTGGAGCGGAACGTCATCAGGGGGAACTTCTCGGCGTCGAAGAAGTCGCCGCTGACCAGGTGGCCGTCACGGTCCGCGATGCCGGTGTCCACGCTGGCGATCTTGACGTCGATCGAGGCGGCGGAGCCGGCCGGGTTGCTGCCGTCCAGCTTCAGGCTGCCCTCGTGCTCACCGAAGGAGCCGCGCACGTTGGTGACCATCGCGTGGCGCACGGTGAAGCCGATGCTGCTGTGTGCCGGGTCGATCGTGTAGTCGCCGGTGAGGGCGGCCAGTGCCGGGTCGACGGCGGCGGTGGTGGTGGCGGCGGTCGGGGTGTCGTTGTTCTTGCGGTTGAACAGAGCCATGGCTCCTCCTCGGGGACGTGATCGAGCGGACTCGACGTAGTTGTTTAACCTTCAACGACATTCACTGTAGACCCATCTTGTTCAAAGTTCAACATCTACGGTTCGGACTGTTACGGATGGCGCCGCGTGTTCATGCGGCCGTTACGTCGGACCCTCTGGCGGACGCGCGTAGAACTCGGGCACTATCTCCCTCTGCCCCTTTGTCATGCACAGGAGGAGTCCCCATGGTGCCCCGTATGACCTTGCGCCCCGTCCTCACCGCCCTCGCCCTCGTCCTCGGCGTTCTCTTCGCCCCCGGCGTCGGGGTGGTCACCGGTACGACGGACGCCTTCGCCGTCAGCAAGCTCACTCACAGCCAGGCCACCGCCCGGTTCACCTCGTCCGGCGTCACCTGGTCGTCCTCCGGCGGCTGCTCCAACCGCAACGTCGCCACCTGCACCTCCTTCGACCAGCTCAACCTGCCGACCGCCCAGGGTGCCCAGACACTCAAGAGCGCCACCGGCTGCGCGCTCAACATCACCGGCGGTACCGAGACCGGGCACGCCAGTGGCACGTACTCGCACTGGAACGGCTACAAGCTGGACTTCGGCAAGACCACCTGTCTCACCAACTACATCCACGGCGTGTTCAGTTACATCGGCCTGCGTGGCGACGGGGCACCCCAGTACCAGTCCGGCTCCGGCAACGTCTACGCGGACGAGGGCAACCACTGGGACGTGACCTACCACAACTGCGGCGGCTGCTGAGGCCTCGACCCCGCGCACGACGGCGCCCCCCGCCCTTCCGGAACGGCGGGGGGCGCCGTCGTGCGCGGAGGGTCCCCTCAGGCGCCCGGCCGGGCGTCCGTGCCGTGCTCGTGGCAGCCGAAGGAGCGCCGGTAGGCGGCCGGCGTGGTGTGCACCATGGCGTGGAAGCGTCTGCGGAGGTTCGCGGCCGAGTAAAGCCCGACGCGCACCGCGATCGTCTCCACGGGGAGGTCCGTCGCCTCCAGGAGGGCCCGGGCCGCCGTGACGCGCTGCTGGAGCAGCCATCGGCCGGGACTGACGCCGAGCTGGCCGGCGAACCTGCGGGCGAGCGTGCGCGGCGCGATCCCGGCCTGTGCGGCGAGGCCGTCGACGGTGAGGGGTTCGTGCAGCCGTTCGGCGGCCCAGTCGAGGACCGGGGCCAGGGACTGCGGTTGGCGGTCGGAAGGGGGCGCGGTGCTGTACTGGAGTTGCCCGCCCTCGCGGTGCGGGGGCATGACCATGTGCCGGGCGATGTGTGCGGCGTAGGCGGCGCCGTGGTCGGCGCGGGCCAGGTGCAGGCACAGGTCGATGCCGGCGGCGGTGCCCGCGCTGGTGGCGATGTCGTCCAGGTCGACGTACAAGGTGTCGGGCTCGACCCGCACGTCGGGGAAACGGCCCGCGAGCTCACCGGCCAGCCGCCAGTGGGTGGTTGCCCTGCGATGATCCAGGAGGCCGGCCTCGGCCAGCAGGAAGGTGCCGGAGCAGATCGCGACGATGCGGGCGCCGCGCCGGTGGGCTTGCCGGACCGCATCGATCACGTCGGGCGGGGCCGCCTCGTCGCGGCGCTGCCATCCGGGGATCACCACCGTGTCCGCCGCGTCGAGTGCCGTGAGATCGCCGGTCACGAGCATGTCGTATCCCGCCAGGGTCGGCACCGCTCCCGGACTCCCGGTGCACACCGCGAACTCGTAACGTCTCGGCAGTCCAGGGCGGTCCACACCGAAGACCTCGGCTGCGCAGGCCAGTTCGAACGTGGACTGCGGTGGCAGGACCAGCGCGGCAACCCGGTGAACGCTCATGGCAGAAAAGTACCCGCAGGCGTCAATCCAGACACTGGGCCGGAGAAGCCGCCGCCGCGACGATGGGGTCATGACCGAAGATTCGAGTGATGTCCAGATCCTGCACGTTGACGAGATCGAACCCGTCGAGGTCGTCCCCGGGATCATCCGGCGGAGGTTGCCGGCCACCGAGTGGGCCCGCGGCTGGATGTACGACTTCGCGCCGGGGACCGAATGGCCCGAGGTGGATGTGCACGAGGGCGAGGAGCGCTATTACGTGATCTCGGGCGAATTCATCGACCGGGGACGGCGGCTCGGGCCGGGCAGTTATGTCGTGTTCGCGCCGGGCAGTACGCATCGCCCGCGCACGGAGAACGGCGCACGCATGCTGGGCATCAGCATCCTCGCTCCGTAGCCGGCTGGACACATGAGGTGCCGCCGCGGCCCCCGGCCCGGGCGGGGGCCGCGGCGTGCCTCAGTAGATCGGGTCGACGGTGGGGCCCTCCTGGGCCAGCAGGTCGCGGGCGAACTGCTCCCACTGGGCGTAGGCGTCGGGGAAGGCCGACACCTGCACCGCCTGGCACACCTCGCCCGGCGGCCTGGTCTGCCAGTCGGGTATCTGGATGAGGCCCGGATTGCTGCCGAACGGGGCGACCCCGTAGAAGGACTTGGACGACGTGGGGACGTCCGTGATCTGTTCCGGGGTGCCCCAGCCGGTGCTCGGGCGCTGCTGGAAGATGCCGAGCGAGTCGTGGTCCACCGGGGTCAGGTAGTTCACGAACTTCGATTCCTGCATGGCCGTCATCAGCGCGATGACCTGTCCCTGCTCGGGGATCTGAGCGCCCTTGCCGACGCCGATGAC
Organism: Streptomyces sp. NPDC058221; assembly: GCF_042882365.1. Lineage (NCBI taxonomy): Bacteria > Bacillati > Actinomycetota > Actinomycetes > Kitasatosporales > Streptomycetaceae > Streptomyces > Streptomyces sp. NPDC058221. Next base: position 3,922 of record NZ_JBHVWF010000200.1, read on the forward strand.
GGTACGGGCGTTGGCGAGTTCCTCCGGGCCGAGGTCGGCGGCGACCGTGAAGACCGTCCGCAGTTCGCTGTCGGGCGCCGCCTGCAGGGACCTCGCGGTGGCCGCGTCGACACTGCCGGTGGGACGCAGGCCGTGCGCCGCCTGGAAGGAACGCAGACCGTGGGGGGTGGGTGCCGCCTGGGCGGTCGCCGGAACGGAAAGGAGTATCCCGGCAGTGGCCGCAGCGGCGGTCATGAGCTTCAGCATTCTCTTCTGTCGCATGGCGGCACGGTGTCGCGGACCCGAATATGGAGTCAAGCCCGCCGTTCAGTAAAGGAGTTGACGGAACGCGAATAGTCATCTGTCGCCGCTGGTAAGGGAGTTGAGGGCGATGTGAATCGACGCAGAATTCGCCGCGACGCAACGCCCGCCGTCATCGGTCCGACCAATGACGCAATTCCTTTTTGTTGCCCGTTGTCGTATGTGCTTGATGTGGGCGTCTGTCGGGGCGGCCGTATCCGGTCCTATCCTCCTGCGGAGTGTCCCCTCCCCACAGGAGCGTCCATGAACGGAATGAATCCGAGCCGGCGCACACTTCTGCGCGCCGGCGTCGGCACCGGAGCCGCACTCGCCGTCGCGGGCATCGCGTCCGGCGCCCCGGCCGCGGCAGCGGGGGAGCGTGCCATGCCCCTGGTCACCGGGGGCAAGGTGCGCAACCTCACCGGGCCGGCCGAGACCGGAGGCTTCGCCGCACCCTGGACCGACCTGGGGATTCCGGCGCGGTGCCCGGACGGCTCGATGCTCTTCGTGTGCGGCGACACCTTCGACGGGGGCGGCGTCGGCGGACCCGACTGGCGGGCCCCGGTCGGGCTGCGCGCCTCGAACCCCGCCCCGGCCTCGCTCGTCATCGACGGCAGCGTGGGCGGTGCGCACGCGGCCGGCCTGGTCCCCGAAGGCCACGACGGCGGCACCACGGCCATTCCCTCCGACGTGTTCACCGTCGGTTCCACGATGTACATGCATCTGATGCGCGGGGTCATCTACCGGACCGACCACTCGGACTTCTGGCGTTCCGACGACAACGGGGAGACCTGGCAATACCTCTGCCAATGGCCCGGCGACCAGTACAACGGGCAGTTCCAGCAGAAGACCTACGCGGTCGCGGACGACGGGTACTGCTATGTCCTGTCAACGGCCTTCAACCGCGAGGTGACATCCGATCTGCTGCTTCACCGGGTTCCGCAGAACGACCTGGGAAACCCCGCCGCATATGAGCCGTGGGGTTATGCCGGTGGCGTCTGGGCCTGGGGAAACCCGCCGACATCCGTCACCGCGCCGCGCCGCTGGGGCGAAATCTGTTTCCGGGCCATGGACGGGAAATACGCACTCACCTGGCTCAACATGGCCCCGCTGGACATGCGCGCGCAGATCTTTCCGCTGCCGACCGCGGATCTGTTCACCACACCGGAACAGACCATGATCGTGCCCACGGTGCCGGGGCTGGAGACCGGCAACGCGGTCGCGAGCCCGTACGGCGGCTTCATCGTCCCGGGGTCGTCCTTCGGCGACTTCCACATCGCCGTCAGCCAGTGGTTCGACGACCAGAACTACCGGGTGATGCAGTACCGCATCAACGGTCTGGCGGCCTGAGCGCGGACCGCGCCCGCCGGGCCGCTCCCGGGGCGTGGAAGGGCCCCCGTCCCGCCCGGACGGGGGCCCTCCCGGTCTCCGTGGGGGGAGGTCAGGAACCGACGCTCACGGTGAAGCGCGTCGGGTTGCCGTCGTTCGCGGCACCCGAGACATCCGGCTCACCGTCGGGGCGTACGTCGTCGTAGGGGAAGGCGTAGCCGATCGGGCTGTTGGCGTGCACGATCCGCGACCAGTGGTTGGTCACATCGCCCTGGTAGTAGTCCGCCACCGTGGTGCCGTTCGGCTGGTCCGGGTGGCTGAGCATGATCGACCGGTTGAAGCCGGCCGCGATCCGCGCCAGCAGGGCCTTCTTGTCGTCGTTGTCCGCCGGGTTGTTGGCGAACGGGCCGCCGTTGCAGGTGAAGATGTCCTGCGAGCTGGGCTTGGAGAAGGTGTGCCCGCCGTCGAAGGTCAGCGTGTCGCCGTCGACCCGTCCGGCGAGGACGCCGCGTCCACCCTGGAGGTCGATCCGCAGGTCCGTCGAGCGGTACTTCTCCCAGACCTCGTCGACCTGTGCGGCGAACAGGTCCCCGAACGGCATGTCGCCGCCGGACGACGCCATCAGGTTCTGCGGCGAGATGACCCGCAGCACGTTGCCGTCCGAACCGCGCTTCACCAGCTGGTCCCAGGGCTGCCCGTCGGCGGCGGCCTGGGCGGCGAGGTCGTCGGCGATCTTCTGCACGGCGCCGTCCGGGAGCGGGGCCACGGTGTGCTTGGTGTCGCCCTCCAGGGTCAGGCCGATGGGCAGCGCGGTCACCAGGTCGACGTAGCTGATGTTCGCGTACAGCTGCTCCGGGTTGAAGGTGAACTCGCAGAAGGACCAGGTGCGCCCGTAGTTCGCGTCCGTGGACGTGGCGAAGGCCGGCTCGACCAGGGAGGGCCCCGGGTTGAGGAAGAAGTCCAGGGTGTCGTCGTGCACGAAGTAGACCCGCGCCCCGTACATCTGAGGGAGCGTCACGACGACGGGTGCGTCGCCTGCCGCGTTCAGCGGGATGGCGCAGTCGACCGGCAGCGGGGTCTGCGGCTCCGCCGGGGACTCGGGGTGGTAGACGCTGCCGTCGGCCCGCAGCAGCACCCACTGGTCGGTGCCCTGCTCGTGGCCGGTGACGTAGGCGTTGACCTTGCCGGACAGGGACTTGTTCTCCAGGGCCAGTTCGCAGGTCGCGGCGGCCGCCGACGCGCGTGGACTCAGCGCGCTTCCCCAGAGGGGGTAGGTGAGTGCGGTCGCGGAAGCGGCGGCGCCGCCCGTCAGGAACAGTCTGCGCGAAATCACGAGGGGACTCCTGAGGCGTGGGGGGGTGGGGAAGTGAGGGGGTGGTGAATGGTGGGGGGCAGGAGGCCGCGGACGGCAGGATGATGCGGGGAGGTGGAACCAGCGCGTCCGCGGTGCGCACCACTCTCGCGAGGGCCCCGGCGATCGTCAAGACTTGTGACTGAGAGCGCTCTCAAAAACCGAAGGTCTTCACAACTCGACGCCCTGAACGGCTACTTGGCGTGTCCGTCCGGTTCCGGTCCGGACACCGCGATCAACACCTGAACGCGGGATCGGCAGCGGCTTCCCTGCTTCCCACGTGCGCTTACTTGGACTTACGCAGAGCGGTTGTTGGACTGGAGAGGCTCTCGGGGCCGTACGTCGTTGACGGTGTCCGGACACGGCGACTACGCAGAGCACATGTCGCCAAGATTCACTACGGCGGGCGCTGCTGCCGCCGCCTCAGCCGCCGTCCTGGCTCTGGTGGGGACCGCCCTCCCCGCCTCAGCCGCCGCCCCCACGCCCCCCGCAGCCGAATCGGCCGTCCCGGCAGGCGCCGTCATCGCCTCCGCGCAGCTCGCCGTCGCCGTCGCGGACGACTTCCCGCGTGTCCTCACGTACACCGACCGCGCCTCCGGGAACCAGCTGTCCGGCAGCACCCGGCCCGTCACCGAGGTGACCCTCAACGGCAAGGCGCACCCGGTGCAGCTCAAGGGCGCACCCAGGGTCACCAAGTCGGCCGCCCGCTACACGCTCACCTTCGCCGATCTGCCCGGCGTCGAGATCGACGCCTCGCTCTCGGTGTCCGGACGCGCCACCACGTTCAAGGTGACCGCCGTCCGTGACACCACGGCGTTCCGGGTCGGCACGATCGACATCCCCGGCCACGACCTCGTCTCCGTCGCGAGCACCGACGCCGGGGCCGCCACCGCCTTCACGAAGCTCGACCCCGACTCGACGAAGACGGCCGACGTCTTCGCGAAGGTCACCGACGCCACCGAGGCCGACGCGGCACCGGTCGGCGGGACCTACGCGTTTCTCAACACCGGATCGCTCGCGGCCGCCGTCGAGTCCAACTCCTCGTACGACAAGCCCTCCGGCGCCACCGGCGGCGACGACGCCCGCTTCTGGCACCAGGCCCGCAAGGACGACGACGGCTCCACCCGGGTCGGCGTCTGGTCGGGGCAGTGGACCTACCGCGGTGACGGCGCACCCAAGCCCGAGAGCGGCGACAACCTGCCCTGGGCGAAGGTCGTCGTCACGCCCGACGCCAACGGGGACGGGACCGTCGACTGGCAGGACGGCGCCGTCGCCTTCCGCTCCATCGGCGTGGTCGCACCGGGCAGCGAGGACACCGCGGACCGGGTCGTCACCCACATCCCGTTCAACTTCGCCAGCCAGGCGACCCATCCCTTCCTGCGCACCCTCGACGACGTCAAGCGGATCTCCCTCTCCACGGACGGCCTCGGCCAGCTCGCGCTGCTCAAGGGGTACGCCTCCGAGGGCCATGACTCCGCCCACCCCGACTACGGCGGCAACTACAACAAGCGCGCCGGCGGGCTGAAGGACCTCAACGAGCTCCTGAAGGACGGCAAGAAGTGGGGCGCGACCTTCGGCGTCCACGTCAACGCCACGGAGGCCTACCCGGAGGCGAAGGCCTTCGACGAGAACCTCGTCGACAAGTCCAAGCCCGGCTGGAACTGGCTGAACCAGAGCTACTACATCGACCAGCGCCGCGACATCAACAGCGGCGACCTGGCCAAGCGCTTCCAGCAGCTGCGGGACGAGACGAACAGCAACCTCAGCATGCTGTACATCGACGTCTACTACACGCACGGCTGGATCGCCGACAAGACCCTCCAGTCCATCCAGAAGCAGGGCTGGAACGTCTCCAGCGAATGGGCCGACAAGTTCGAGCGCGGCTCGCTCTGGTCGCACTGGGCCAATGACCTCGACTACGGCGACGCCACCAACAAGGGCCTCAACTCGCAGATCATCCGGTTCATCCGCAACGACGAGAAGGATGTCTGGAACAACGACCCGGTCCTCGGCCAGAGTGCCATCGACGAGTTCGAGGGCTGGACCGGCGAGACCGACTGGAACGCCTTCTACGACAACATCTGGCAGCGCAACCTGCCGGCCAAGTACCTCCAGCAGCAGAAGATCACCCGCTGGGACGGAAACGACATCACGTTCACCGGCGGGGTCAGCGGTGCGGTCGAGGACGGCAAGCGGACGTTCTACGACCACGGACGCAAGGTGCTCAGTGGCACCGACTACCTGCTGCCGTGGGACGGCGGCAAGAAACTGTACCACTACAGCAAGTCGGGCGGTACGAGCAGCTGGGCGGTGCCCTCGAAGGGCACGTACACCGTCTACGAGCTCACCGACAACGGCCGGGTGAAGACCGGCACCGTCCGCCCCGTGGACGGGAAGATCACGCTGACGGCCGAGGCCGGACAGCCGTACGTCCTCTACCCGGACAAGGCGCCGAAGGCCGCGGACGCCAAGTGGGGCGAAGGCACGCTCGTCGACGACCCCGGCTTCAACGACGGCAGGCTGGCCGACTGGTCGAAGACCGGCACCGCCGTCCGTGACACCGACAGCCAGGGCCGCAACAGCGCGAAGCTGTCCGGCACCGGCACGGCGGCGCTCTCCCAGAGCATCGGCGGGCTGAAGCCCGGCACGCGCTACACCGCCTCCGCCCTCGTCGAGGTCCAGCCGGGCAAGACCCGCCGCACCACCCTGTCGGCCGGCGGGAAGTCCGTGGCCGTGGACCGCTCCACCGCGAAGGACCAGGTAGCGGCATCCGACTGGCACGGCACGTACTTCCAGCGGGCGAAGGTGAACTTCACCGCTCCCGCCAACGGGCGCACCACCCTGCGCATCGAGGCCGCCAAGGGCAGCGCGGCGACCGTCCGCGCCGATGACGTACGCCTCGTCGCCAACGCCCCCGCGACCAAGAAGAACACCGTCGTGTACGAGGACTTCGAGGACGTCGACCAGGGCTGGGGCCCCTTCCTCAAGGGCGACGCGGGCGGTGCCACCGACCCCCGCACCAGCATCTCCCAGCTGCACGCCCCGTACACCCGGGCCGGCTGGAACGGAAAGCTCGTCGACGACGTGCTCGGCGGCAAGGAGTCCCTCAAGGCCCACGAGGAGAACGCCGGGCTCGTCTACCGGACGGCGCCCTGGACCGTGCCGATGGCCGACGGCCACCGCTACAAGGTCGAGTACGACTACCAGTCCAGCCACGCCGGCGCCTACGAGTGGGTCGACGGCTACGACCGGATCACCGCGGACGGGAAGCCCGACTCGGTCGGCACCCGGACCACCGCCATCGGCGCGCAGCACACCACCGGCCACTTCACCGAGACCGTCACGGCGGGCTGCGGCGACACCTGGACCGGGCTGCGCAAGCGCGACGACGCCCCCGAGGGTGCCGACTTCGTCCTGGACGGCTTCACCGTGACCGACCTCGGCGCTGCGCCCGCCGGTGAGCAGGCCGCCTGCGGCACGCTCACCGTCCAGCCGGCCGCAGAGACCCTGGAACCGGGCACGGCCAACACCGTGAAGGCGAGCTTCACCAACTACGAGGCCACCGAGGTCACCGGGGTCTCGGTGAAGCTGACCGTCCCCGAGGGATGGAAGGCCGAGCCCGCGGGCGACGTCACCTTCGACTCGGTCGCGGCCGGTGCGAAGGTCACCGGCAGCTGGCAGGTCACCCCGCCGGTGGACGCCAAGTACCAGACGTACCGACTGGGTTCCGAGGCGACGTACACGGTCGGCGGTGCGCAGCGGAACCTCGGCGCGCAGAGCTCCGTGCGGACGCTGCCGCCGCCTCCCACCACGGACAGCTGGGCCAGTGACCTCGACTGGACGGCCTCCGAGAACGGCTGGGGGCCGGTGGAGCGCGACCTCTCCAACGGTGAGACCGGCACCGGCGACGGCACCCCGCTGACCATCGGCGCCGTGGTGTACGACAAGGGCCTCGGCAGCCACGCACCCGCGAAGGTCCGCTACTACCTGGGCGGGAAGTGCACCTCGTTCACCGCCGAGGTCGGCGTGGACGATGTGCAGAAGAGCGCCGGCAGCGTGCAGTTCTCCGTGACGGCCGACGGCACGGAGAAGGTGAAGTCGCCGGTGCTCAAGGCCGCCGACAGCGCCTGGCCGCTGACGGCGGACATCACCGGGGCCAAGTACGTCGAGCTGATCGCCGGTGACGGCGGCGACGGCAACGGAAACGACCACGCCGACTGGGGCAGCGCCCGCTTCCACTGCGGAGGCTGACCAGCGGCACGACGTGCAGGGGCGGGGGGGGGGGGGGGGGGGGCCCCCCCCCCCCCCCCCCCCCCCCCCCCGGGGATGAGCAACCACCCCCCCCCGGTGCCCCACTTGCCCCCCCGGGGGCCCCCCGGGCA
>NZ_JBHVWF010000201.1:0-11250 GCF_042882365.1 Streptomyces sp. NPDC058221
GCGCGCGACTGGCACGGCCCGATGCGGGCCGGCGGCATGTCGGCAGAGGCTATCGGATGAACGGAAGCGGGAGTTCACTGCCCGTTTATGCTCCGTTCCGGGCGGACCGGGATCATGCGGCGCCGTCCGCGATCATCATCGTCGATGGCTGCCCGGCCTGACAAAACGCGGTGGGACAGCCCTTAGGGCCTGACGTCGAACTGCCGTCGCGCGGCAGACGGCAGCTCGGCGACAGGCCCTAGTCTGACCCGCATGACATGGCTGATCACAGGCGGAGCGGGATATATCGGGGCACATGTGGTGCGGGTCATGCAGGGGGCCGGTGAGCGGGTGGTCGTTCTCGACGACCTCTCGACCGGTGACCCGGACCGGCTGCCCGCCGGCGTCCCGCTGATCCGGGGCTCCGCGGGCGACCGCGCGCTGCTGGACCGGGTCCTGGCGGAGCACGCGGTGACCGGTGTGGTCCATCTCGCGGCGAAGAAGCAGGTCGGCGAATCCGTCGAGAAGCCGCTCCTGTACTACCGGGAGAACATCGGCGGGCTGACCGTCCTGCTGGACGCGGTTGTGGCCGCCGGCGTGCGGAGCTTCCTGTTCTCCTCCTCGGCAGCGGTGTACGGCGTGCCCGAGGCGGAGCTGATCACCGAGGAGGCCCCCTGCGTCCCGATCAACCCGTACGGGGAGACGAAGCTCGCCGGGGAGTGGCTGGTGCGGGCGGCCGGGCAGGCGCACGGGCTGGCCACCGGCTGCCTGCGGTACTTCAACGTGGCGGGCGCGGCCGGGCCGGAGCTGGCGGACACCGGGGTCTACAACGTGATCCCGATGTTCTTCGACCGGCTGACCCGCGGCGAGGCCCCGCGGATCTTCGGTGACGACTACGACACCCCCGACGGCACGTGCATCCGTGACTACATCCACGTGGCCGATCTGGCCGACGCGCACCTGGCCGTCGCCCGCCGGCTGGCCGTGCAGGACGGGCCCGGGGACCTGACCGTGAACATCGGTCGCGGAGAGGGCGTCTCGGTCCGCGAGCTGGCCGCCCTGGTGGCGGAGGTCACCGGCCTCGACCGGAGGCCCGAGTTCGAGGCACGCCGGGCCGGGGACGCCTCGAAGGCGGTCGCGTCCTGCGACCGGATCGCCGGCGAGCTGGGCTGGACGGCCCGGCTCGGGGTACGCGAAATGGTCGGATCGGCCTGGCAGGGCTGGCTGCTGCACCACCCCGGGGCAGCCACCGGGTGAGCTGTCGGGCCCATCGGCGCACTGCTCTGACCTGCGGACATTTCCGCAGGTCAGAGCAGTTGACAACGGTGTTCACTGCCGTGTTGCCCGGTACCCCCGCCCCGTAGTTCACTGGCAATTGCTCGGGCCGTTCGGGCCGGGCCCGCGAGACGACCGGGAGGCGTCCCCATGGGGGCTGGGCACGATCACGGACATACGCACGGCGGACCCGTACCCACCGGCACGGCGGCCGCCGCGTACCAGGGCCGGCTGCGGATCGCGCTGGGCATCACGCTCACCGTGACGGTGATGGAGATCGTCGGCGGGCTGCTCTCCGGCTCCCTGGCGCTGATCGCCGACGCGGCCCATATGGCGACCGACGCACTGGGTCTCGGCATGGCGCTGCTGGCGATCCACTTCGCCAACAAGCCTGCCGGGCCCAACCGCACCTTCGGCTACGCGCGCGCCGAGATCCTGGCCGCGCTGGCGAACTGTCTGCTGCTGCTCGGGGTCGGCGGCTATCTCCTCTTCGAGGCGGTGGAGCGGTTCGTCAGCCCGGCCGGGACGCGGGGCGGGCTGACGATCGCCTTCGCCCTGGTCGGCCTGGTGGCGAACGTGGTGTCGCTGTCCCTGCTGATGCGCGGCCAGAAGGACAGCCTCAATGTGCGGGGCGCCTATCTGGAGGTGCTCGCCGACACCCTCGGCTCGGTGACCGTGCTGGTCTCGGCGGGCATCATCCTGGCCACCGGCTGGCAGGCCGCGGACCCGATCGCCTCGCTGATCATCGGACTCATGATCGTCCCGCGTACCGTGAAGCTGCTCAGGGAGACGCTGAACGTCCTGCTGGAGTCGGCGCCCAAGGGCGTCGACATGGGTGAGGTGCGCGATCACATCACGGCCTTGCCCGGGGTGCTGGACGTCCATGACCTCCATGCCTGGACGATCACCTCCGGCATGCCCGTCCTCTCCGCCCATGTGGTGGTGCACCAGGAGCTGCTCGACTCGATCGGGCACGAGAAGCTGCTCCACGAGCTGCAGGGCTGCCTCGGCGACCACTTCGACGTGGAGCACTGCACCTTCCAGCTGGAGCCGAGCGGGCACGCCGAGCACGAGGCGAAGCTCTGCCACTGACGTCTGCCGCCGGCGGACGGGGCGAAACGACCGGCGGTGTAGGGTTTTCGCAGAGGCGTACGAGCCTCTGCCCGCGTGAGAGCCGTGTCCGAGAGAGGAGCTGGGGTCGATGACTGCCGCGACGACGCCTGCCCGGCGCACCATCCGGTCCCGCTTCAATTCCCGGGTCACCGGCTAGCATTCCGGCCCTCACCGAGTCGGTACGTCGGCCGGAACCCGCTCACCCAAGGGTTTCCCACGTTGACCGACAACGATCACTCCCGGCACGACGAACCGTCCGTTTCCCCGCAGGGCCACGCACCCGAGCAGCCCCTTTCAGGCAACGGCACCCACTGGACACCCCGGCCCGAGTCGGCCGCGGACACCCGTGCGGTGTACGCGGTCAACGCCGCGGCGTTCCCGACGGACGCGGAGGCCAGGCTCGTCGACGCATTGCGCGGCGATCCGGCTGCCTGGCTGCCCGGCCTCTCCTACCTCACCGAGGCGCCCGACGGATCCGTGGCCGCCCACGCCCTGCTGACCCGCTGTCTGGTCGGGGGCGCACCGGCGCTGGCGCTGGCTCCAGTGGCCACGGCACCGGAGCACCAACGCCGGGGCGCGGGCCAGGCCGTAGTGCGGGCCCTGCTCGACGCGGCGCGGCTGCGCGGGGAGCCGCTGGTCCTGGTGCTCGGCCACCCCGAGTACTACCCGAGGTTCGGCTTCGTGCCCGCGTCGCGGTACGGAATCCGGCCGGGCTTCGAGGTGCCCGACGAGGCGATGATGGCACTGGTCCTCGACGATTCCGGTCCGGTTCCGCAGGGCACGATTCGGTACCCGGCGGCGTTCGGGGTCTGACGTGCGCGTCAGGTGCCGCCGCGTCCGCGTTGCGCGGCGGCACCTGACATGCCAGGACCCGAAGTGCGGACAAGCGGCTTTTGTACGGCAGACTTGAGCAGACTCGACGGGACCGGCGCACGGGGCCGGGACCACAGCGAAGGATGGGTATGCCGACCACACCAGCCACCGCGGCGAACAGCTCGTCGAACGGCGCAGCAGAAGCGATCATGCTCGAACTGGTCGACGAGAACGGCAACACCATCGGCACGGCGGAGAAGCTCGCCGCCCACCAGCCACCCGGCCAACTGCACCGGGCCTTCTCGGTGTTCCTCTTCGACGAGCAGGGCCGGATGCTGCTGCAGCAGCGCGCCCTGGGCAAATACCACTCCCCCGGTGTCTGGTCCAACACCTGCTGCGGTCACCCGTATCCGGGCGAGGCGCCCTTCGCCGCCGCCGCCCGGCGGACGCACGAGGAGCTGGGTATCTCCCCCTCGCTGCTGGCCGCGGCCGGCACGGTCCGCTACAACCACCCGGACCCCGCCTCGGGTCTGGTGGAGCAGGAGTTCAACCACCTCTTCGTGGGGATGGCGCAGGAGCAGCTGCGGCCGGATCCGCAGGAGGTGGGCGGGACGGCCTTCGTATCGGCCGACGAGCTGGCCGAGCGGCACGCCGCGGCGCCGTTCTCGGCGTGGTTCCTGACGGTGCTGGATGCCGCCCGGCCCGCGATCCGTGAGCTGACGGGCCCGGCCGCCGGCTGGTAGGGAAGGCTCCGGCGCGGAAGGGTCAGCGGCTGCGCGTCATGGGCGAATCCATGTGCGCGTCACAGGATCGTGCTGAGGGGCAGCGCCGCCCAGATGACCTTTCCGCCGCCCGCGGTGTGCTCCACGTCGCAGGCGCCGCCCGCCTCCCGGGTGATCTCCCGGACCAGCAGCAGTCCGCGCCCGCCCGTCTGCGCGTAGTCGGTCTCCAGGGCCGTCGGACGGTACGGGTGGTTGTCCTCGACGGACACCCTGACCCACTCGGCGCCCACGGCCACCTCGACCGCGAGTTCCGGGGAGAGCAGCGCCGCGTGCTTCACGGCGTTGGTGACCAGCTCGGAGACGATCAGCAGCAGCCCCTGGGCGATGTCATCGTCCAGGGGCACGCCCTGGCGCTCCAGCAGATCGCGTACGGCGTGCCGGGCCTGCGGTACGGAGACGTCCGTGGCCGGGGCGGTGAACCGCCAGACCCCTTCGTACGACACGGGCCTGGCGGGGACACTCCCGCGGCTCTCCATAGACAGGTACCCGCTCTCCACTCGATGGTGACTGCACGTCGAGTACAGGGTGCGGGGCGTAGTCGGTCCGGTCCGTACCACTGAGCAGAAGTGGACTTCTATCGACGGAACTTGACCGGATAGCTGTGGGTGGGTCAGCTGTCGGACCGCTTTTGCTCGCCTCCTGGGGGCTGACCGGGCTGCCCCTGGCCCGATCCGCCCTGGTCCGGTCCGCCCGCGGGTGTCATCCGGTCCGAGACCATGGCGACGATCCGGCGGCCGCCCACCCCGATCGCGACGAGTCCGAGGCCGTCGAAGAGCAGGGCGAGCGAGAAGAAGCAGCCGAGCACATAGAGGCTGCTGTGCGGCCAGTCGAAGAGGACCAGCAGACCCAGCAGCAGGCCGAACGCGCCCTGCAGGAGCGTCCAGCCGAACTGCGGACCCCGCACCACGACGCTGCCGGCCAGGCGGAACACGCCGCCCGTCAGGAAGAGCAGCGCGGCGAACATCGTGAGCGCCTCGGCCGAGCCGTGCGGGTGGCGGATGACGACGACCCCGGCGGCGATGTTCAGCGCGGCGACCACCACCCCCAGCCAGAAGTAGTTGGTGCCGCGCGACTGGATCGCGTGGAGCAACCCGACCAGACCGCCGACCAGCAGCAGCCAGCCGAAGAGGATCATCGAGGTCAGCGTGGCGACGCCGGTGTAGACGAGGCCGACCAGACCGGCCACGACGAGCAGAATGCCGAGCAGGGCGAGGCCGCCGAAACTGCGGCTGAGCTTCCTGCCCTCTTGTGCGGGATCGGCCACCAGAAGCTCCTCGGGGTGCGTTCCTGCTTCGCGGCCCCTTCTTGATCATAGGTTCGAACGGTATGGATAGCATCCGGCGCATGGACCGTACGGAACCCCGGCTGGAGCACACCGTCGTGGACGGCGTGGCCACCGTCGTCGTCAGCAACCCCGCCAAGCGCAACGCCATGACGGCCGCCATGTGGGAGTCGCTGCCCGTGCTGCTGGACCGGCTGGCGGCCGACTCCTCGGTGCGCGCGCTGGTACTGACCGGGGCCGGGGAAACCTTCTGTTCCGGCGCGGACATCTCCTCGCTCCGCGACCCCTCGGGCGCCCCGCAGGGGCTCGCGGTGGCGGCGGAGGAGGCGCTGGCCGCGTTCCCCCGGCCGACACTCGCCGCGGTGCGCGGCTACTGCGTGGGCGGCGGAAGCCAGCTCGCGGCCGCCTGCGATCTGCGGTTCGCCGAGGAAGGGGCGTCGTTCGGCGTCACCCCCGCCAGGCTCGGGATCGTGTACGCCGCGTCGTCGACCCGCCGGCTGGTCGCGCTGACGGGCCCGGCGACGGCGAAGCACCTGCTGTTCTCCGGTGAGCTGATCGGTACGGACCGGGCGCTGCGGACCGGTCTGGTCGACGAGGTGCTGCCGGCCGGTGAGCTGGACAAGCGGGTCGAGGCCTACGTACGGGTCCTGTTGTCCCGTTCGCAGCTGACCCAGGCGGCCGCGAAGGAGTTCACCGCGGGACGCGAGGACCGGGATGCCCACTGGGCGGACCAGGCACGCCGCAGCGGCGACACCGCGGAGGGCGTCGCCGCCTTCCTGGAGCGGCGTGCACCCCGTTTCACCTGGCCGTCGCAGGCCTGAGTGCTCCCTGCCGCCGATGGATCGCTACCGCAGGATGTGGCGGCTCCCGGCCCGCCACTCCTCGACGAGATCGGCCGGGGCCTTCTCCGGGGATCCGGCGTCGTACGGCGGCTGCGGGTCGTACTCGGTCAGCAGCTGCACGGACTGGGCGTACCGGTCGCCCGCGATGCGGCCGAGCAGGGTGAGGCCCATGTCGATGCCGGAGGAGACGCCGGCGGCGGTGACGTACTTGCCGTCGATGACGACGCGTTCGCCGGTCGGCTCGACGCCGTAGTCCTTGAGCGTGCCGAGGGCGAGCCAGTGCGAGGTGGCCCGCCGCCCCTTCAGCAGCCCCGCGGCCGCGAGCAGAAGTGAGCCGGTGCAGACAGACGTCGTCCAGGTGCTGGTGGCGTCGGCGCTGCGCAGCCAGCCGAGCAGGGTCTCGTTCTCTATCTGGGCGCTCTGCCCCGGGCCACCGGGGACGATCACCAGATCGGGCGACGGGACGTCGTCGAGCGTCCGGTCGGCGACCAGGGACAGGCTGCCGCTGTCGTTGCGTACGGGACCGGTCCGTGTCGCGACGAAGACGGTCTCGGCACCCGGGGCACGGGAGAGGATCTCGTACGGTCCGACGGCGTCGAGCGCGGTGAAGCGGTCGAAGAGGACGATGGCGATCTGCATGGACGGCTGCCTGCCTTCGGTCGGTGAGGGTCAGTGGGTCCGGGTCAGTGGGTGAGGGGGGCGGGATCGGTGGGGCGGGGCCGGCCGGGAGGCTCGTCCGCCGGCCTGGGGCTGAACCGCCTGCGGTATTCGGCGGGTGCGGCGCCCAGCGCCTTGACGAACGCGCGGCGCATCGCCTCCGGGGTGCCGTATCCGCACAGGCGTGAGATGCCGGCGATGCCGTCGGTCGTGTCCTCCAGCAGCCTGCGGGCCTCTTCGAGCCGGACGCGGTCGACGTACCGGCCGGGCGTCATACCCGTCTCGGCCTGGAAGGCGCGGGCGAAGTGGCGCGGCGAGAGCCGGGCGCGGGCGGCGAGTGCCTCGACGGACAGATCGTCGCCGGGGTGTCCGGTGATCCAGTGCTGGACCTCGCGCAGCGGTTCGCGGCGGGCCGTCTGCGCGGTGAGCTGGGCGCTGAACTGGGCCTGGTTTCCGGGCCTGCGCAGAAAGACCACGAGATGCCGGGCGACGGTGAGCGCCACGTCCCGGCCGTGGTCCTCCTCCACGAGTGCGAGGGCGAGATCGATGCCCGCGGTGACTCCGGCGGAGGTGGCCAGCCGGCCGTCCCGAACGAAGATCGGCTCCGGGTCGACCTCGACGTCCGGATGGGCGCGGGCGAGGTGGTCGCAGACGCTCCAGTGTGTGGTCACCCGGTGGCCGTCCAGCTGTCCGGCTTCGGCGAGCAGCAGGGCGCCGGTGCAGACGGAGACGAGCCGTTCGGCGTGCGGGGCGTGCTCGCGCAGCCATTCGACCAGGGCGGGGTCGGGGGCACGGGTGCCCCGGCCGCCGGGGACGAGGAGGGTGTGGGCCGGTCCGGCGGCCGCGAGCGTGCTGTCGGGGACGAGCGTGAGTCCGCTCGACGAGCGGACCGGGGCGCCGTCCAGCGAGGCGGTGCGCAGTTCGTACGAGACCTCCGGGAACCGGGAGGCGCCCGCGAAGACCTCCAGCGGCCCGCTCACATCGAGGCTCTGGATGCCGTCGAAGAGGACGACGAGTACGGAACGCTGCTTCATGTCTGCCATCCTGGGCGGCATGCCGGACGGCCGCAATGACGGGTTCCCCACCTTTCCTGCCATGACGGGCTGCGACAGATGTCACCGGCGCCTCGGGGTTCCGATACGTACCGACCAGTCGGTAACGTGCAGGCATGAGTACTCTGCCGCCCCGTGCCGGACGCCGCTGCCACAACGCCCTCAACCCGATCCACTCCTCGCTCTACTTCTCCCCCGACCTCGGAAAGGAGCTCGGCGGGATCGGGATCGAGGACCCCTCCGCCGCCTACTTCGCCTCCCGCGCTGCCGCTCTGGGCGCGGTGGGCCCGGGTACGGTCACCGCGACCTTCTACAACTTCAACCACGAGCTCGTGACCAGGCATGTGCCCGCCGTCTGGGACATCGCCGCACCGGGTGAGGTCCTGGCCGCACGGCTGCGCGCCGCCGACTCGACGCTGCGCAGGCTGCTCGGCGAGGAGATCATCGCCTCCCCCGAGATGGCGGAGGCCGCACAGCTGGCCCTGCGTGCCACCGAGGGCTGTACCCGACACGCCCGGCCGCTCTACGCCGCCCATGCCGATCTCCCGGTGCCGGAGCAGCCGCATCTGGCGTACTGGCACGCGGCGACCCTGCTGCGGGAACACCGCGGCGACGCCCATCTCGCCGCACTCCTCGCCGCCGGACTCGACCCGGTGGAGGCCCTGGTCAGCCATACCGCCACGGGCAAGGGCATGGCGCCCCGCTGGGTGCTGGCCACCCGCGGCTGGCGGCGATCGGACTGGGACGACGCGTCGGCGCGCCTTCGCGACCGTGGACTGCTCACCGCCGAGGGCGAGTTGACGGACGAGGGCACCGCACTGCGGGCCGGTCTCGAGGAGACCACGGACCGGATGGACCTGACTCCGTACGAACATCTCGGCGGTGCGGCGGTCGCGCGCCTGACCGAGCTCGGGCGCGGATTCCTCGGCACGGCGTTGGCCGCCGGCGCGTTCCCGTCGGACGCGACCGGCTGACCGGCCTGGTAACAGGCAGCCGGCATATGGGGCGGTCGGGCGACACGGCGCCCGGCCACCCGGCAGAATGCAGGCGAGTGGCCCGGAGCCCGTCCGAACGACGGACGGCCGGGCCCGACCAGCACAGCCAGTACGAGAAGGCGAGTCGGTAAAACCGTGACGACGTCCATCGAAGGCAGGATCGCCGAGGAGCTCGGCGTACGCGAGCGACAGGTGAAGGCGGCCGTCGAGCTGCTCGACGGCGGATCGACCGTGCCGTTCATCGCGCGCTACCGCAAGGAAGCGACCGAAATGCTCGACGATGCGCAGCTGCGCACGCTCGAGGAGCGGTTGCGGTATCTGCGGGAGCTGGAGGACCGCCGGGCGGCGATCCTCGAATCCGTACGGGAGCAGGGCAAGCTCGACAGCGCGCTGGAGGCGCAGATCCGGGCCGCGGACACGAAGGCGCGCCTCGAGGACATCTATCTGCCGTTCAAGCCGAAGCGGCGGACGAAGGCGCAGATCGCCCGGGAGGCCGGGCTCGAACCGCTCGCCTCGGGCCTGCTGGACGATCCGTCGGTGGATCCGCTGGTCGCGGCCACCTCCTTCGTCGACGCGGACAAGGGTGTCGCGGACCCGGCAGCGGCCCTCGAAGGGGCCCGCGCCATCCTCACCGAGCGGTTCTCCGAGGACGCCGACCTGACCGGCGAGCTGCGTGAGCGCATGTGGAGGCGCGGCCGGCTGGTGGCGAAGGTGCGGGACGGCAAGGAGGAGGCGGGCGCCAAGTTCGCGGACTACTTCGACTTCACCGAGCCGTTCACCGCGCTGCCCTCGCACCGGGTGCTCGCGATGCTCCGGGGTGAGAAGGAGGACGTCCTCGACCTCGTTCTGGAGCCGGAGGAGCCGTCCGGGGAGCCCGGCCCCTCGGCGTACGAGAACATGGTCGCCCGGCGCTTCGGGGTGAACGACCGCGGCCGGCCCGGGGACAAGTGGCTGGCCGACACCGTGCGCTGGGCCTGGCGCACCCGTCTCCTGGTCCACCTCGGCATCGACCTGCGGCTGCGGCTGCGCACGGCGGCGGAGGACGAGGCGGTACGCGTCTTCGCGTCGAACCTGCGCGATCTGCTGCTCGCCGCACCGGCCGGGACGCGGGCCACGCTGGGGCTCGACCCGGGGTTCCGTACCGGAGTGAAGGTCGCCGTCGTCGACGCGACCGGCAAGGTCGTGGCGACCGATGTCATCCACCCGCACGTGCCTGCCAACAAGTGGGACCAGTCGCTGGCGAAGCTGGAGCAGCTCGCGAAGGCGCACGACGTCGATCTGATCGCGATCGGCAATGGCACCGCGTCCCGCGAGACGGACAAGCTCGCCGGTGAACTGTGCGAAAAGCACCCGGAGTTGAAGCTCACCAAGGTGATGGTGTCGGAGGCCGGCGCCTCGGTGTACTCGGCGTCCGCCTTCGCCTCGCAGGAACTCCCGGACATGGACGTGTCGTTGCGCGGCGCCGTCTCGATCGCGCGCCGCCTCCAGGACCCCCTGGCGGAGCTGGTGAAGATCGACCCGAAGTCGATCGGGGTCGGGCAGTACCAGCACGACCTCTCCGAGGTGAAGCTGTCTCGCTCGCTGGACGCGGTCGTCGAGGACTGTGTGAACGGGGTCGGGGTCGACGTCAACACCGCTTCGGCGCCGCTGCTTTCGCGGGTCTCCGGCATCGGCTCGGGCCTCGCGGAGAACATCGTCGCGCACCGCGACACGAACGGGCCGTTCCGTTCCCGCAAGGGGCTGAAGGACGTGGCCAGGCTGGGCCCGAAGGCGTACGAACAGTGCGCGGGCTTCCTGCGGATCCGGGGTGACGACCCGCTGGACGCCTCCAGCGTGCACCCCGAGGCGTACCCCGTGGTCCGGGCGATGGTGAAGCGGACGGGCAGTGACGTCGCCTCGCTGGTCGGCAACACGAGTGTGCTGCGCTCGCTGCGGCCGGACGACTTCGTGGACGAGAAGTTCGGGCTCCCGACCGTGACCGACATCCTCAGGGAACTGGAGAAGCCGGGGCGCGACCCGCGTCCGGCCTTCAAGACGGCCACCTTCAAGGAGGGCGTCGAGAAGATCGGCGATCTCGCCTCCGGGATGGTGCTGGAGGGGGTCGTCACGAACGTGGCGGCGTTCGGCGCGTTCGTGGACGTCGGGGTGCACCAGGACGGTCTGGTGCATGTGTCGGCGATGTCCAGGACGTTCGTGAAGGATCCCCGGGACGTCGTGAAGCCGGGTGACATCGTGCGGGTGAAGGTCATGGAGGTCGACATTCCGCGGAAGCGGATCTCGTTGACGCTGCGGCTGGACGACGAGGCGGGGGCGAGGCCCGGGGCCGCTCCCGGCTCCGCGTCCGGGTCCGATGGCCCGAGCGGCGAGCGGGGCGGGCGTCCGCCTCGGCAGCGGCAGGGGCAGGGCGGGGCGGGGCCGCGCGGCGGTCAGGGAGCCCAGGGCGGCCAGGGCGGCCAGGGG
>NZ_JBHVWF010000202.1:0-10747 GCF_042882365.1 Streptomyces sp. NPDC058221
TTCCACTCGGCGCCGTTGCGGTACAGCTCGCCGAAGACCATGGCGGTCTCGGTGGAGGCGTCCTCGCTCAGGTCGTAGCGCGCGAGCTCGCTGTTGTCGGCCTGGTTGACCACCCGGATGTAGGCGTTGCGCACCTGTCCGAAGCTGTGGCCCCGTCCCTCCGCGTCGTGGATCGAGACGGGAAAGACGACCTTGGCGACATCGGCAGGGACGGAGGCGAGGTCGACCTTCACGATCTCGTCGTCGCCCTCGCCCTCTCCGGTGAGGTTGTCGCCGGTGTGCTCGACCGAACCGTCGGGGCTCTTGAGGTTGTTGTAGAAGACGAAGTGCTCGTTGGAACCGACCTTCCCGGACTCGTCGCACAGCAGGGCGCTGGCGTCCAGGTCGTAGTCCGAGCCGGTGGTGGTGCGGACGTCCCAGCCGAGTCCGACGAGGACCGCGGTCAGTCCGGGTGCCTCCTTGGTCAGCGAGACGTTTCCGCCCTTGGCGAGGCTCACACCCATGGCTCTCTCCCTCTACGCAGCGTCGCGCCCACGCGTGACCGTGCGGGCGCCGAGTGACATCAACTGAAATCTACAGCACTGTAGAGTTTGTGTGTGCGGGTGCGGTCCCCGCCTCCGCCGGGCTGATGGGACGCCCGGGCGGCTGGGTACGATGCCCCGGCGCCCGGCGGTGGAACGAGCGGATCCGGGCCGTCGTACGAAAGGGGCCGCATCGTGGGCGGAGAGAAGGACGGCCGGCCGGGAGCGCCGCGTGCCCGCCGGCGCGGGCAGGGTGAACTGGAGACCCAGGTGTTGACCGTGCTGGGCGGGGCGAGCGAGCCCGTCACCGCGGCATGGGTCCAGGAGCGCCTCGACGGCGGCCTGTCGTACAGCACCGTCATCACGATCCTGACCCGGCTGCTCGACAAGCAGGCGGTCACCCGCACGGGTTCGGGCCGCCCGGTCCTGTGGCAGTCGACGGCGAACGGGGCCGGTCTCACCGCCTTCCGGATGCGCCGGCTCCTCGATCAGCGGGACGACCGGGACGCCGTGCTGTCCAGCTTCGTCTCCGCCCTGTCGCCGGACGACGAGGATCTGCTGCGGTCGCTGCTCGGCGAGAACGGCCCCGGCCACGCCGGCCCGCCCGCGGACGAATCGGGGAGCTGACCGATGGGCGTCTTCGTCTATCTGCCGCTGGTCCTGCCTCTCACCGCGCTGCCCATCGCGCGCCTGGCGGAGCAGCACCTGCACCCGCGAAGCGCCGCCCGTCTGCTCGCGACCCTCGCCGTGATCCTCGCGTCGTGCAGCACCTTGTGCCTCGGCCTGCTGGTGGTGGTCGGCACCGCCCAGCTGCCCGGCAATCCGCTCCCTGACGGCTGGTCCGACGACGAGGTCAGGGACGCCGTCCCGCAGGACAGGATCGCCGGCGAGACGGCCGTCGCCGCGCTCACGGCCGTGGCCGTGGCCTGCGCGTCCGCCGTGTGGCGCCACTACCGCTTCCGTTCCCGCGCGCACCGGGCACTGGCGGCGCTGTCGACGACGGCCGAGGTCGCCGTGCTGCCCGACCATGTGCCGTACGCCTACGCCCTACCGGGCTCACCCGGCAGGATCATGGTCTCCTCCGCCATGCTCGGCTGTCTGACGGAGGCCGAGCAGGGAGCACTCCTCGCGCACGAGCGGGCCCATCTCGCCGGCCGCCACCACCGTCTGCTGCTCGCCGTACAGCTGGCCGGCTGCGCGAACCCGCTGCTGCGGCCGTTGCGTTCAGCCATCACGTACAGCACGGAGCGCTGGGCCGACGAGGAGGCGGCCGCCGACACCGGGGACCGGCGGCTCACGGCACAGGCCGTCGGCAAGGCGGCGATCATCTCCCACCGGGCTGCCACCGGAACCGTTGCGGCCTTCGCCGCGGCCGGGCCCGTTCCGCGGCGGGTCGCCGCGCTGCTCGGTCCGCTCCCGCCGGAACGCGGCTGGCCTCCGGTACTCACCCCGACGGGCGTCGCGGCCTTCGTCGCCGCGGCGGGAACGGCGCTGTCCACCCTGTCCTCCCTGAACGCGGTCTTCGCGCTCTTCGTGGCAGTGGAGGCGGCGGCGACACCGCTGCAGGAGTCGTGAGCCCCGGTTCACAGGACCCGGCGGAAGCCCGGCAGCCGCCGCAGAACGCCGCCGGCGGCGAAGCTGATCAGCACCCCGCCGGCCGCGACGAGCGAGAAGGCCCCGAGCGCCGGCAGACCGTGGCCCGCGAGGGCGAACTGCAGGGCCACCACGACCGGCACGTGCATCACGTACACCGCGAAGGAGTCGCCGGCCAGTGACCGGGTGAACCGGTTGCTCCATCGGGCCTTCTCCCGGAAGAGGATCAGGAGCCCGGTGCACAGGGCGACACAGAGCAGGCTCTCGAAGGCGGACCACAGCAGCGACGCCCCGTTGGCCCCGCCGGGCCCGAAGAAGGAGGCATCGGCGCCGACGGCGAACAGCAGACCGGCACCGATGAGCCCGGCCGTCAGCCAGGTCCGCCCGACGCTTGCGGGGAGCCGGTCGAGCCAGTCGCCGCGACGGGCGAGTATCCCGAGAACGAAGAACGCGGCGTACTGCGGCACCCGGGCCGGTTCGACCTGGATGAGGTCGAGGAACGGTACCCAGGTGTCGAGCGGATAGCGCAGCCGGACCAGGAACGTGGCTCCCGTGAGCACCACGACGAGAGCCGCGAGCGCGGCGTGCCCCGGCGCCCGGCGCCGGGGCCGGACGCCCCGGTCGGTGGTGCGCCGGTGCGCGAGCCGGGCGGCCAGGCGGCACACCGCGTACAACAGGCTGTAGACGAGCAGGTTCTGGATGAACCAGAGGTGCCCGAACTGCAGGTCGGGCCAGGACGGCCCGCTCCAGTCGGCGGGTTTCTCGCCCGAACCCAGGTACACATCGGTGAAGTACCGGGAGACGGAGATGTCCGGGTATCCGCGGAAGTGCACGTAGTAGGAGTACATGAGTGCCGGTACGAGGGTCAGCGCGCCGACCAGAACGGGGACGCCGAGCCGGAGCAGCCGGCCGCGGACGAAGGGCCATCCGCCGCGCCGGTCGTAGGAAGTCGGCACGAAGTAGGCGGAGATGAAGAAGAACAGGCTCATGAAGAAGGTGCCGTCGAGCGCGGAGAACGTGGCCAGGGCGCCGGAGCGGGGCCCGCCCTCCACGTACCACCAGTCGGCCGGGCCGTAGGCCTGGGCGGCGTGGTGGGCGACCACGAGGACGACCAGCGCGACGCGGAGGCTGTCCAGCCAGTCGAGGCGGGCGCGTCCGGCGGGTTCGGTGAGGGCCGGTGGGGAGCCGGCGTCGAGGCGTGTGTTCATGTGTTCACTATCCTCAACACGTGTACACCATCACATCGGGGTGAACCCTGAGAAGGTGTCAGGGCCCCCGGAGATGAGCAGCCGCCCTCCGGGTGAGAGACAGCCCTCAGCCGGCCGGACCGGCCTCGTCCGGCCCGCCGCCGAAAAGGCCGTGCTGCAGCAACTGCTGATTTGCCGCGCTGCGTTGGGCCAGCACCAGGGGTGCAAACATCGGCCGGCCGAGATTGGGCTGCATCACCCGTTCGAGAAGCAGCGGCCCCAGAACGAGGCAGAGGATCTGGAACGGCGCCCAGGGCTGCGCGCCGGAGTCCGTCCGGGCACCCCCTTCCGCCGCGAGCCGCTCCAGTTCGCCCTGCGCGCCCCGCAGCAGCCGGGCGAAGAGGTCCGCGCTCGCCGCGCTGTCCTCCAGCAGGACCTGGCGGAGGTAACCCCGCAGCACGGGATCGGCGCCGAACAGCTGCGCCGAGACATCCCCCAGCGAAGCCATCAGATCACCGGACTGCGACTCGACCCCGGCGAGAGCCTCCCCGATCCGGCCCATCACCTCCTCGTCCACCGCGGCCCGCAGCCCCTGCTTGGAGCCGAAGTGCCGGGTGACGAGGGCCGGCGACAGCCCCGCCGCCGCCGCGACCGCCCGCGTCGAGGTGGCCTCGAAGCCCCGCTCGGCGAAGAGCTCCAGCGCACACCGCCGCAGCCGCGCCCGCCCCGTCAGGTCCTCATGAGCCACGTTCTCCATCCCCGGAGGCTAACCGAGCCGGTGCGCCGACGGCCGACGGGCGCCGGGGCCCCGGGCGCTGTCAGAGCAGGGACTCGGGCAGCTTCTCCCGGTGGATGATGCCCAGGCGCTGCGTGGCCCGGGTGAGCGCCACGTACAGGTCGCTGGTCCCGTAGCGGCCGGGCTCCACGACCAGCACATGGTCGAACTCCAGCCCCTTGGCCTGTCGCGGCGCGAGCAGCACCACCGGATGCGTCAGATCGGGCTCGGCGCCGGCCGTGACCCCGTCCAGCGGGGCCGCGATCTCCTCGTGGAGCGCCGCCGGAGCGATCACCGCGAGGCGTCCTTCTCCGGGAGTCAGTTCCGAGACCGCCTGTGCCACCGCGCCCGCCAGGTCCTCCCCGGCGTCCCGCGTCCACGGCACCTCACCGGTGGACCGCACCGAGCCCGGCGGCTCGAAGGAAGGGTCTTCGGCCCGTACGACCCTGGCCGCCAGCTCCATGATCTCGGCGGGCGTGCGGTAGTTGACCTTGAGCGTGACATGTTCGAAGCGGTCGCCCACGTACGGCTCCAGGATCTTCTTCCACGAGCCGACACCCGCCTCCTCGGAGGTCTGGGCGGGGTCGCCGACCAGCGTCAGCGAGCGGGTCGGCGAACGGCGCATCAGCAGCCGCCACGTCATCGGGGACAGCTCCTGCGCCTCGTCGACGATGATGTGCCCGAACGCCCAGGTCCGGTCGGCGGCGGCGCGCTCCGCGGCACTGCGCTGATCGGTCTCCTCCTGCCGTTCCGCCATCCGTTCGGCGTCGATGATGTCGTGCGCGGCGAGCATCTCGGACTCCTCGTCCTCGAACTCGTACGACTCCGAGCCCCTCGACAGCTCCAGAACGCCCTGTGCGTACGCGATCCGCTCCTGGCGCTCGGCCTCGGCGGCCGCCCGCTCGGCGCTGTCGTCCACCCCGAGGAGCTCCGCGGCCTCGTCGAGCAGCGGCACGTCGGCAGGGGTCCACGTCTCTTCGCCGGGCTTGCGCCGGATTGCTTCGGCGTCCTCGTCCGGCACGTACACGGGCGCGGCCAGATAGTCGGCGAGGAACCCTTCCGGGGTGAGAGGCGGCCACAGTTCGTCGACGGCGGCGTGCACCTCCTTGCTGAGGGCGACGTTCCTGCCGAGCTGGGCGATGTCGTCCGGGCCGAGGAAATTGGGTCCGCCGTACGGGTCGGCGCCGATGCGCTCGGTGAGCTGGGAGGTGAGGGCGTCGATGATCCGGAACGCGAAGTGCGGGCGGGCGAGATTGTGCGGCAGCCGGGTGTCGCGGGCCGCCTGCCTGGCCTCGTAGGCGATCTCCCAGTCGAGGACGAGATCGCCGTCGTCGTGCCGGACGATCAGCGGGGCGCCGGGCTCGGGCAGCTGCTGCCGGTCCCGGACGGCGAGGGCGAGCGCCTCCGCCATTGCTTCCCCGCCCTTGACGGCGGCGGCGCGGCTCGTGTCCGTGCCGTTCGCGCGGACCCCGGGGAAGAGCTCGGCCTGTGTGGCGAGCAGCACCCCCGTCTCGCCGAGCCCGGGCAGCACCTCGCCGATGTACCGCAGGAAGGCGGGGTTGGGGCCCACGATCAGGACGGCCCGCTTGGCAAGCAGCTCCCGGTGCTCGTACAGCAGGAACGCCGCGCGGTGCAGCGCCACCGCGGTCTTGCCGGTGCCGGGACCACCCTCGACGACGAGCACGCCGCGGTGCGGGGCGCGGATGATGCGGTCCTGCTCAGCCTGGATCGTCCGCACGATGTCGCCCATGCGGCCGGTGCGGGCGGAGTTCACGGCGGCGAGCAGCACGGCGTCGCCGCTCGGGTCCTCGAAGCCGGTGCGCTCCCGGTCCCCGAGGTCGAGGATCTCGTCGTGCAGCTCGGTGACGCGGCGCCCCTCGGTGGTGATGTGCCGGCGCCGGCGCAGCCCCATGGTCGTATGGCCGGTGGCGAGATAGAAGGGGCGGGCCACCGGTGCGCGCCAGTCGATCAGCAGAGGCGTGTGTGCGGTGTCGTCCTCACGGATTCCGATACGGCCGATATGGTGCGCCGTGCCGTTGGAGAGATCGATGCGGCCGAAACACAGCGAGCCTTCCACGGCATTCAGGGCGGCCAGCAGACCTGAGCGTTCGGAGACGAGCACATCGCGTTCGAGACGGGCCTGCAGACCGGTCCCGACCGGCGTCAGCGCGTCCTGGACGTGCTGGGCGGCGACTCCGCGCAGCGCATCGACACGGTTGTGGAGCCGGTCGATGAATTCCTGCTCCTTCTGCAATTCGGAGCTTTCCCGAGTTGACAAAATGGCTCCCTGCCGGATATGGTCTTTCTTAGCGGCCCCCGTTGAGGGGCCTTTTCTGTGGGCGCACAGAAGCATTCAATGTACTCGGGACAAACCCCGGTCCGCAATTGCGGACCGGGGTTTTCTCGTGCGGTCGGTGCGCCCGCAGGGGATTACGGGACAGCCCTTAGGCTGCCGGTCATGAACACGGCCTCCACCCGCGGCGAGACCCCCGAACCCGTCATCCTGGACGCGGCCCAGCTAACATCCGATCCGGCACTCGGGACCCGGTTCGCGACGGCGGCCCATGGGATCCTGGCCGGGCTCGTCCGCGACGGCGCCGCACTGGGCTGGGTCGATCCTCCATCGCACGACGAGGTGGCGGAACTCCTCGGCCATGTACTCTCCGCCGCACAGTCGGGTGATGCCTCCCTGCGTGCCGCATATCTGGACGGCCGCCCGGCCGGGCTCGGGTACTGGCTCCGATACGCGCGGCCCACCCATCGTCCGCACGCCGATCTCGAAAAGATCGCGGTGGCCGCCTCCGCCCACGGCCGGGGCATCGGCAGGGCACTGACCGCCGCGCTGATCGCCGACGCCCGGCGGGCGGGGATCGAAGTCCTCACACTGGACGCCCGCGGCGACAACAACGGCGCCCTGCACCTCTACCGGTCGCTGGGCTTCGCCGAGTACGGGCGCCTGCCCGGGTTCGTCGCCGTCGGCGAACGCCGCTACGACAAGGTCCTGTGCATGCTGGACCTCCGCCAGGGGTGACGGGACAGCCCTTAGGCTGCCATCCGGCACCGGCCCCGACCCAGGAGCGCGCACGATGTTCGATCCCGCCCGCAACCACCCCTACCCCGACGCGTTCCGACCGGACGCATCACCGGCCCCGCACGCGCTGCTCGCACCACTGGCCGGGTTTCTGGGTACCTGGACCGGGCGGGGGAGCGGGGAATACCCGACGCTCGCCGAGGAGTTCAGGTACGCGCAGGAAGTCACCTTCAGCCACGACGGGCGGCCCTTCCTCCACTACGAGGCACGCGCCTGGCTGCTCGACGCGCAGGGGGCCCCGCTGCGGCCGTCGGCCAGGGAGAGCGGCTGGTGGCGGATGCAGCCGGACGGGCACGTGGAGGCGCTGATCACCCAGCCGACCGGTGTGGCGGAGATCCTGACGGGCCGTGCGGCCGACGGCTCGGCCGACCTGGCCACTCATCAGGTTGCCCTCGCTCCCACCGCGAAAGAGGTCAGTGCCACCCGCCGCCGCTACACCCTGACGGACGCCGGCACGCTCGAATTCGTCCATGATCTTGCGGCAGTCGGCCTGCCTCTTCAGCACCACCTCTCGGCGCAGCTTCGGCGCGAGGGCTGAAGCCGGGTCCGAGTTGAGGAAGCGGCCCGGGGCGCGGAGCCGGTGGAGTGCCGGTTCCGCGCCGGCGCCGCGAGTTGGGCCACTGCCCACGCCGGCGCAGCCGGCGCTCACGCTCCGGTCAGGACGTCCCGCAGCCGGGCTGCGTACGCCCGGGGATGCGTGGTGTTGCCGTTGTGCCCGCCGGGGAACGCGAGGACTTCGCGGCCGACCAGTCCGGCGAGACTCTGTGCGCACTGTCCGACGAAGACCGAAGGCGCAGTGGTGCTGCCACCGGCGGGCACGATGCGTACGGGGCTCGACCGCAGTGCCTCCGTATCGAGTTCGGCTTCGATGACGGCGGTGAAGTCGCGGCCGATGAAGAACTCGAAGTTGGCGTGACGGCGCGGAGTCAGTGGCATGGGGGTGAGGCCGGGCTCCGTCTCCTGGTGCGCGGGATCGATGCCGAGCACTCTGGCGATCTCCGGGAAGGCCGATTTCAGTCCGCCGTCGCGGTAGACCTCCTGAAGGTGTGCCAGTTCGGCGGTGTGGCGCCTGCGCTGCGCTGCGGGCAGCAGCGACGGTGCCACCGGGTCGTGCGCCACGAGCAGGCCGAGCTGTTCGGGATGGGCGATTGCGAGGTGCAGGCCGATGGCGGCGCCCATGCTGCACCCGAGCATCAGGGCGGGCTCGTCGGTCAGTTCGGCCAGCAGCCGGTGCACGTCGTCCGCGTGCTGCGCCATGGTGACTCGGCGCCCGGGAGTGTGGAGGGCGCTGCGCGAGAGGCCCCGGCGGTCGTAGGTGACCACGGTCCAGCGGTCCACGAGCCGGTCCACCAGGTCGGTGCTGCGATCGGCATCGCCCTCGCCGCTCTGGGAGACGAGCAGCAGTGGGCCGTCGCCGCGGACGGTGTAGTGGAGCGTGGCGCCGTCGGTGTCGAGCAACATCTGGTTCTCCCGGTCGGTGGAGTGGGCGGCGCCGTGAACGTCCCCCGGTGCTCCATACCGTAGAGCATCTATTTAGATGCATCAATAGAGATGCATCAATAAGGATGGAATCGGCTAGCATGCGGACCATGAGCTCCTCCATGACGCCTGTTCAGCTGTTCCTCCTGGGGCGGACCCTCATGAAGATCGGGGAGGAGGCGCTTCCCGAGCCGCCCGCATCCGCCGGCGGGCAACGGGTCGGCACCCGGGCCGCCCTCGTCGTGCTGAGTGATGTCCTCGGCCATCCCGACACCTCCGTGAGCGGGATCGTCACGCGCACGGGCCTGCCCCAGAGCCAGGTCTCGGGCGCGGTGGCAGGACTGAAGGAGGCGGGCTCGGTCGTGACGGCGCCCGACCCGGCGGACGGCAGGCGGCAGCTGATCCGCAGGGCGGCCGGAATCTCGAAGCGGGTGGCCGAGGTCAGGGCCGCGCCGATCGACGGAGCCCTGAGCGCCGCACTGGGCACCGATGACCCGCAGCAGCTGCTCGCGGTCACCGAGGCGCTCGACGTGCTGGCCCGGCATCTCACGCCGGAGGCCGTCGGTCGTCTGCGGCCCTGAGCGGCCGCGGGGGTGCCCCGGCGAGCGAGTGCGGGTGGTCGGCGGGGCGCATCGACGGCCGAGAAATGTCCCAATTGGGGGATTAGGTTCAATCGCCAGTAATGCTCACTCATGGGCCTTTTAATCTGGCCCAAAGATCAACAATCTCGGGTAAATCACCCCTTTCGGGCGCAGTGGTCAGCATCACTTTGCCGGCACCGGACGCGTGGTGCGTGGCCTCGGTTCCCTGTTGCGCCAAGAAAGTTGACTTCCTCCGCGACGTCCCGTCGTGAGCATTTCCTTTAATTGATCTTGCGAATCAATAGGGATCCGGAATTCCGGGCTTGTTTCGTCCGGTGTTTCTCGCTTACGGTCGCCGTCAATCCGGATGGAACGCCGAATCCTGCCGCCGTCCGGGAACCCGACCACTCACGTATGGCAGGAGCGGGGGACCCAGGTTTGCCGCCGGTCCGGTATCCGGAGCGGCTAGGGGTGAAGTCGCCATCACGTGCGGCCGGACATCTCCAGTCCGAACCCGACAGCTCACCTCGCAGGCGGCGGAGAGGAAATTCGTCATGCCCATCATGGGTAAGCACCGTCGTTCCAAGTCCACCTCCCTGACCCGCGGTTTCATCGCCGTGAGCACGGGTGGAGTCGTCCTCGCGCTCCCGCTGATCGGGGCCGGATCGGCTTCTGCCGCACCGTCACACCCGACCGTCGCGGAAAAGGCGGCGGCCCCGACTTCCGTTGCCGCCAAGGAAATTGCCGTGCGCAAGGCGGAGTCCACCGTCTATTCCGTGGTCTCCGGTGATTCGCTTTACAAGATCGCTCAGGGGCATTCCCTCGGCGGCGGCTGGGAGCGGCTCTACAAGGACAACCGGAGTGCGGTCGGAACGAACCCCGACCTCATTCACCCGGGCCTCAAGCTGACCATCGGTGCCAAGTCCGCGGCAGTCGCGCCCAAGGCGTCCACGACGGCTGATTCGAAGGCCGGGACGACTCAGGCGAAGCCCGCTGTCGAGTCCAAGTCCGCGACCGACACCTCGCAGTCGTCCGACCGGGCCGAGGGAGCCGACCGCGCCGACCGTTCGGTGCGGACCGCCACGACCGTCGCCGAGAAGACCGCGGACACCGCTCCCGCTCAGGCCGCGACGTCGTACACCGACGACCTCGACGGCTGGATCAAGGAGTCGCTGGACGTGATGGCCAAGAACGGCATCCCCGGCAGCTACGACGGCATCTACCGCAACATCATCCGCGAGTCCTCCGGCAACCCGCAGATCGTCAACAACTGGGACTCGAACGCTGTCGCCGGTACGCCGTCGAAGGGCCTCCTCCAGGTCATCCAGCCGACCTTCGAGGCCTACCACGTGCCCGGCACGTCGATGGACATCCTCGACCCCGTCGCCAACATCACCGCCGCGTGCAACTACGCCGCGGCCACGTACGGCTCGATGGACAACGTGTTCGGGGCCTACTGACATCCTTCCGACTCCGCCTTCGGGAGGAGCCGGGAGCAGGGGTGGGACGGAGCCGAGAGG
>NZ_JBHVWF010000203.1:0-10707 GCF_042882365.1 Streptomyces sp. NPDC058221
GGTGGTGTGGGCGGCTGGCCGTCCGCGCCGCCCCCACCGCCCACGGCGCGGGGGCCCGGTGTCCGGGTCCGGGTCCGGGTCCGGGTCCGGTTGGGCCGTGCCACGCTAGGGTCGGCGCATGTTCAAGATGTCGTGGGCTCTCATCAACGACGGTGCGGGCCAGTGGTTCGGCAACGATTTCCAGGCGGCGGCAAGGGCACTGGACCTGGGGGTCAACGACATCTGCTCCGCCGGCATCGACGAGGACGTACGCGCCCACTGGTGCCGCAGGTACCTGGAACCGCTGCAGGGTCGCATCACCCATGAGGGACGGGCGGCGATAGAGGCCGGTGAGGACTGGGTCGACGGACTCGGCCCGATCCTCGTCCGCCTCTCGCCGATGCAGGGCGGGACGGACGGGCCACCGCCTCGCTGATCCTGTGGCCCTGGTCCCCCCGCAGCACCAGAAGCAGTGCTCCGGGTGAGGCCGGCCGGACTCGCCTTCGACGCTGCCATCACTCACGTCGAGGGTGCAGGTGGCACCGGTACGCTGCCCCACGTGACGCGGCATACGGAAACGGACGGGCGACGGCCCGCGAACGACGGACCGAAGGCCGCTGCCCGCAACCGGGCCGCTCTGGTCACGGCCGCACGGGAGATCTTCTCGGAGCGCGGCCTGGAGGCACCGCTGTCCGCGATCGCGCGCCGGGCCGGGGTCGGGCAGGGCGTCCTGTACCGGCACTTCCCCGACCGGGCCGCAGTGGCCACCGCGGTTCTGGAGGAGAACGTACGGCAGGTCGAACAGGCCGCCGAGGACGAGCGCGTGGCCTTCGCCGGTGTTCTCGGTGTGCTGACGTGGCATCTGACGCAGTCGGCGGCCTTCATCGGGCTGCTGCACGCTGACCGGGCGGGCAGCCGGTCCGGCATCCGCGTGCATGCCATGGCCCTGTCGGAGCGGGTCGAGCGGGCCCTGCGAAAGCGGCTTCCGGCCGGTCATCGGCTGGGCGCCGCGAGTGACCTCGTACTCGCGGTCGCGATGGTCTCCGCCACGGTGACCGGCCCCACCCGTGCGGAACGCGAGCACCGTGCGCTGGCCGCCTGGCGGCTGCTCGGTGTCGAGGTGGGACCGGTACGGCCCTTCGAGGAGTGAACGGGAGCGGCGTCAGCCGCCGTTGGACTGCCGGATGCCTTCCGCGAGCGCGTCGAAGGTGTACAGGTATCCCCCGGCAGGACCGCTGACGGTCATGTACGCCTTGGTCCCGCCCGGGGTGATGGCCACGTTCGTCGCCGACTCCAGCCCTTCGGCCCCTGCGGGAATCCCGACCGTCGCCAGGCGCTCACCGTTCTGGCTGTACACGGCCATCGCGGGGCGCCCGTGCAGTGCCTGGTAGAGGTTGCCGTCCGCGTCCACGGCGATCGAGTCGGTCTGGGCGATCCCGCCGTTCACTCGGACAGCGGTGTGCCGGGAGGCCACCCCGCCCTTTTCGTCCAGACGGAGGTAGGAGATCCGGTTCTCCGTCAGTTCGCTGATCCACAGCCCCCGGTAGTCCACGTCGAACGAGACTCCGTTCGTCGCGGCCAGGTTCTTCGCGAGTACGACGGCGTTCCCACCGTCGCGGTCGATCCGCACCACCCGCCCCTGCGCCTTTCCCTCGGACAGGCCGCGTGAGTCGCTGACGTACAGGTTCCCGTCCCTGTCGAAGGCGATGTCGTCGGGGTTCATCCGTGATCCGTCGACCTCGCCGGAGAAGAAGGTCAGTGGATCGCTTCCGTCCGGGGCCAGGCTCACCACCTCGCCGTGGGAGTAGTCGGTCAGGTAGAGCCGTCCGTCGTACGGGCTGAACTGCGCGGATGTGTAGGATCCCCGGCCGTCGGTGTGGAACGTCCGGGACGTCTTCCTGCCGACATCGACGCGCAGAACCTTGGGTTCACCCGCGGGCGCGGTGACATCGACGACGTACAGACCTCCGTCCTCACCGAAGACCGGTCCCTCCAGCAGCGTCATCCCCGTCTCTTCGTGCACCTTCGTCAGCTGCATCACCTCGTGAGCGCGGACGGTCCTGCCCGTGGCCGCGGATGCCTCCCGGTCGCCGGGGGCCGTCTCCGTGCCGCATCCGGTGAGAAGCAGCGCGCCTGTCGCGGCGAGGACCGCGAATGGCCGGATCGGGAGTCGTCGCATGGGGGTTCACTCATCCTGTCCGCCGTGCGCGGGCACCAGGGAACGGCGGCGCCCGCGTCCGCTGAGGGGGTGCGGACGCGCTCTGGCCGAAAGCCGCCGGGCACCCGCACTCCAACCGGACACTGTTGTCCGGTCGTTGCTACCGTAGCGGAAGCCGCTCGCCCGGAGCGGCCCGCCGTACAGGATCCGAGGTCCCCCACATGACGACCCCTCAAGCGCCGGCTCCCCACGGGCTCGCCGCACTGAGGCAGCGCTACCGCCTCGAACGTGAGCGGCGCGTACGGCCCGACGGCGCGCGCCAGTACCGCGACACAGAGGCGGAGTTCGGCTACTACGCCGCCGACCCGTACGCGGCGGAGCCGGCCGAGCGCGACCCCCTGCACGACACCGTCGACGTCGCCGTGATCGGTGGCGGGTTCGGCGGCATCCTCACCGGGGCGCGGATGCGGCAGCAGGGTGTGGAGCGCGTCCGGATCGTCGAGAAGGGCGGCGACTTCGGAGGCACCTGGTACTGGAACCGGTACCCCGGCATCCACTGCGACGTCGAGTCGCACGTGTACCTGCCGATGCTCGACGAGACCGGTTACGTACCGGAGTGGAAGTACTCCCCCGGTGAGGAGATCCGCCGCCACGCCGTTCGCATCGCGGAGCAGTACCACCTCTACACGGATGCCCTGTTCTCCACCGCGGTCACATCCTTGACCTGGGACGAGCCGTCCGGGACCTGGATCGTGGCCACCGACCGCGGCGACACCTTCCGGGCCACGTACGTGGTCACCGCCACCGGCACGCTCACCGACTCGAAGCTCCCCGGGATACCTGGCATCGAGGACTTCAGGGGTCACACGTTCCACACGTCGCGCTGGGACTACGCGTACACCGGCGGGACCGCGGAAGGCGGCATGACCGGCCTCTCGGACAAGCGGGTGGGCATCGTCGGCACGGGAGCCACCGGCATCCAGGTCATTCCGATGCTGGCCCAGGACGCCGCCCATGTCCACGTCTTCCAGCGCACCCCCTCCACCGTGGACATACGCGCCAACCGCCGCACCACCGCCGAGGACGTCGGCGCCGGCCGCGAGGGCTGGGCACGCGAGCGCCGGGACAACTATCTGCGCATCGTCTCCGGTGAGTCCGCGGAGCAGGATCTCGTGGCGGACCAGTGGACCGCGTCGGCCGGTCTGCTGGAGAAGCTCCTGCCGAGTTTCCGCCGGCAGGGCGACCGGGAGTCCTTCGAAGCCGCGTACGAGGCAGCCGACGCCGCCAAGATGAACGAGCTGCGCGAGCGGGTCGCGCGGACCGTCACCGATCCGGAGACGGCGGAGAAGCTCAAACCCTGGTACCGCTACGCCTGCAAGCGCCCCACCTTCTCCGACAGGTACTACCCGGCGTTCAACCGCGACAACGTCACACTGGTCGACACCGCGGACACCCACGGCATCGAGCGCATCACCGAACACGGCGTCGTGGTCGGCGGGACCGCCTATGAACTCGACTGCCTGATCTTCGCCACGGGGTTCAACGTCGGGACTTCCGGAGTCCGCTCCGGCAGGCTCCCCGTCCACGGCCGGGGCGGCACCCAACTGCTGCACGCCTGGGCGCAGCAGGGGCCGCGCACACTGCACGGCTTCACCAGCAACGGCTTCCCGAATCTGATCCAGACGGGAGCGCTCCAGAACGCCAGCAGTGTCAACTTCACGCATGTCCTGGACGAGCAGGCCGTCCATGCCGCGGCCCTCGTCGCGGCCGCCGAGTCCAAGGGCGCGCTTCTCGAACCGTCCCGCGAGAGCGAGGACGCCTGGATCGCCGTCCTGGCCGAGGACGCCCCCGATCATGAGTGGTTCCACGCCGAGTGCACCCCCGGCTACTACAACGCCGAGGGGCGCGGCCGCCCGAACGGCCCGACCGCGTACCCGCACGGTGCCTACGCGTTCCACGCTCTCCTGGAGCGGTGGCGGGAGGAGTCCATGGGCGAGGTCCTCCAGTCCAGGACAACCGCTCGTTCCTGAGCCGGCTGCCCGGCCGTCCGGGGTGCCGGAGGGCCGGGTGCATTCACCCGTGGGCAGGGGCATGATGACGGTCATGACGCTGTCGACGGAGTTCACGAGGTCACTCGGCGTGCAGCATCCGATCATGCTGGCGCCGATGGGAGGTTCGGCCGGTGGCGCGCTGGCGGCGGCCGTCTCGCGCGGTGGCGGGCTCGGGATGCTCGGGGCCGGGGACGGGAATCCCGAATGGCTCGCCCGCGAGGTTCCGCTCGTCGCGTCGGGGACCGGCCTGCCGTGGGGCATCGGCTTTCTGACGTGGGCTGTCGACGCGGAAAGGATCGAGCGGGCGCTGGAACACCGTCCCGGGGTGGTGATGTTGTCCTTCGGCGACCCGGGCCCGTTCGTCGAACGCATCCGAGGGGCCGGGGCGACCCTCGTCCTCCAGGTCACGGATCTGGAGGAGGCCAGGCAGGCTGTGGACCTGGGCGCCGATGTCATCGTGGCGCAGGGGACCGAGAGCGGTGGGCACGGGTCCCGGCACGGACGGTCCACCCTGCCGTTCGTGCCGATGGTGGTGGATCTGGCGGCACCCGTGCCGGTACTGGCGGCCGGCGGGATCGCCGACGGCCGCGGGGTGGCCGCGGCACTGGCTCTGGGAGCTGCCGGGGCGCTCATCGGCACCCGTTTCCAGGCCACGGCCGAGGCCCTGGTCCATCCCTCGGTCTCCACCGCGATCGTCGAGGGGCACGGCCAGGACACCGAACGCAGTCGCGTCCTGGACATCGCCCGCGGCTCTCCATGGCCCGCCCGGTACACCGCGCGCACCCTGGGGCACCGCTACCTCGACCGGTGGCGGGGCCGGGAGGCGGAACTCGCCGCGGACCCCCGGGCCCAGCGGGAGTACCGGGACGATGTGGCACGAGGCGATGTGCCACCGCTGCCGGTCTGGGCGGGTGAGGCGGTCGATCTCATCACGGACCGGCCACCCGCGGCGGATCTCGTCGCCGCCCTGGCCACGCAGGCCGAGGACGCGCTGACCGGAGCGGGAAGGACCTGACCACAGCGCCCGCCCGGTTCGGGCCGCAGGTCTGCGGAACGCGTTGTCGGTACCCTCGTAGCCATGGATGCGTTCCTGCCGTTCCTGATCATGGCTGCCTGCTTCGCCGTGGTGCTGAGCGCCTTCGCGTGGTTGGCCGCACGCATCCGCCGCCGCGGCCTGGCAGGCGGTGCCATGAGTGCAGCCCTGGCCTCCTACGAAGAGGCGTTCCGCATCACGGCTCACGAGTCCCACGTCGAGATCCGGGCACAGGCGGAGCGCAGGGCGCCGCTCCTTTCGCCCGACGATCACTGGGGGCGGGGGCCGGGTGAGCCGGGGCAGGTACGTGCGGGGGATCGTGGCCCCCTTCCCCGGCCAGGCCCCCGTCGCTCACGAAAGGCGCTCCGGCGCTGGGCCGAGCGCGTCACGGCCGGTCGCGTCGGCGCAAGTCGCCTCAAGGCCGGTCGCCTCAGGGCGGATCGCTGACCCGCCGGCCCCCACTGCGGTTCGCTCCCCGGACTCGACGGCAGCCTCCCGCAGCGCCCGTAGGCCGTCCCTGATCAAGGGTGTGCCGCCCGCGCCCCGTCGCACGCATCCGACCAGCCGCCGTGTCGGCACCACGTCGCCGGTCAGCGGTACGCGTACGAGCTCGTAGCTCTGCGGGAACGTCGCGAGGCGCGGCAGCAGACAGATTCCGTGACCGCCCGCGACCAGTGCGGCTGTCGCGGACCAGTCGACGGCGTTGTGGGTGACCCGGGGTGAGAAACCTGCGGCTGCGCAGGCCGAGGTGAGCAGCAGGTACTGGTCGCGGGGGTCGCCTGCGCGGAGCCACGCTTCCGTGGCGGCCTCGTGCAGCTCGACCGCGGCGCGGCCGGCGAACCGGTGCCCACGCGGCACCAGGAGGTCCTGCGGTTCCTGGAGGAGCAGGTGCTGCTCGAAGCGTTCGTCGTCCGACGGCGGTGTGCCCGGGGCGGGGATGACGACCGCGATATCGCGTTCGCGGGTCAGCAGCATCCGGAAGCGGTCGGCCTCCGGATCCTCGCCGATGTAGTACGTCATCCCCGGGTGCCGGGAGAGCAGCCGGTCCATGGCCGGCACCACCAGGGCCCCGAGTGCCGTCGCCACCGAGGTGATGCGCAGCTCTCCCGGGCCGTTGTTCCGGTGGGCCGCGAGGTCGGCGGCGGCCCGCTCCCACTGCGCATGCAGCACATTCGCATGTTCGATGAGCGTGCGGGCCGCAGGGGTGAGCCGGACCCGGCGGCCCTCGGGTTCCAGCAGACGCACGTTCAGCTCGGCGGAGAGACGACGCAGCTGCTGGGAGACGGTCGACGGGGTGAGGTGCAGGGATTCGGCTGTGGCGGTGACGGTGCCGGTCTCGGCGAGAACGCGCAGAGTCTGCAGACGTGGATCAATCATGTAATCCCCTCACACGATTCCATGCACAAAGCTTCGATGGACGCGCACGATCGTAGTCCCTCAGTGTGGACAGCGGACCGGATCGCTCGGCAGTTCGCCGCGGAGGCAGTCGAGCGAGGCCACCGACGCCGATACCGGCGTCGCCGACCCGTCGAAGGAGCAGCTGAACCATGATCGATGTCGCGATCACCCCCGGACCGTGCACCGTCAGCGGGCGCCAACGCGGCCATACGGAAGCCGAGTCCGGCCGGAGGTCCGGCTCCCCTGCCCGGGCGGGCAGCGGAGCCGTTCACGACGGGACCGCGTCATGACCGATACGGTCGTCGCCGGCCTGCTCGCCGGTTATGGTCTCGCGATCCCGGTCGGGGCCGTCGCGGTGCTGATGGTGAACATGACTGCGGCGACGTCCCTGCGGACGGGTGCCGCGGCAGCGCTCGGCGCAGCCACTGCAGACGCCGGTTACGCGGTGGCGGCGGTGCTCGGGGGCAGCGCTCTGGCGGTGGCCGTGCGGCCGGTGCTCGGGCCACTGCGCTGGACGGCCTTCGCGATTCTGGCCGTGATGGCCGCACGCATCCTCGTCAGGGCTCTGCGACGCGGACCCGACACGGCCGAAGACACCATGCCGCACCGGCGGATGACCCCGCTGCGGGCCTACGCCACCTATTTCTCGCTGACCGCGCTCAACCCCTGGCCCGCCATCTACTTCGTCTCACTGATCTTCGGCCGGCAGACTCAACAGCCCATGAACGGCGCCCAGTCACTGGTCTACCTCTGCGCCATCACCTTCGCCTCGGCGAGCTGGCAACTACTGCTGGCCGGCGGCGGAAGACTGCTCGGCGGCGCGCTCACGAGCCGTCGGGGCCGTACCGTCACGGCCGCGGTCTCCAGCTGCCTGATCTTCGCTCTCGGGCTGCACATGGCGGTCGGCTGAACAGCGTTCGCCATGTCACCGCACCATCGCCGTCACGGGATTCCGTCATCAGGTGAGGGCGCACAGGCAGCCGGCGGTGCGGGACCGGTGGCCGTGGCCATGAACCTTGCCGGGTCCACGCGCCGCTCCGGGGTGATCACCGCCCGGGTTCGGAGTGCTCGGTGCCGCAGGCACCACTCACCGGGACGCTCCCCTCGACGTCCCACCGGCCCAGTAGCGCAACGCAGCGCACCACACCCCCGAACTGACCGCAAACGCGCAGGACTTCGGGCAGGCCTCACCCCACTCCCGCGATGTGACGCGTCATCGGGTCCGCCACCCGAGCAGCCCCTGCCGGCCCGCGCAGCGCGACCCCGGTCGGGGTCAGGCCGACCCCACTGCCGGGGAAGCCTCGGACAAGGGATCATGTTCGGGCTTATTCCAGGCCGGTGTGGACTACGGGGTGTGGCAGACAGCTTCAACGTTGTTGCCGTCGGGATCGCGGACGAAGGCTCCGTAGTAGGACTCGTGGTACTCGGGCCACACCCGCGGGGCGTGCAGGGATTCAGCGCCGGCTGCGACAGCGGCGGCATGAAACGCGTCAACCGCCGCGCGATCAGGCCCGGAGAAGACC
Source organism: Streptomyces sp. NPDC058221 (assembly GCF_042882365.1). Lineage (NCBI taxonomy): Bacteria > Bacillati > Actinomycetota > Actinomycetes > Kitasatosporales > Streptomycetaceae > Streptomyces > Streptomyces sp. NPDC058221. The sequence continues at coordinate 8,143 of NZ_JBHVWF010000203.1, forward strand.
AGGTGCACCTCACGCGCGGGGTCCTCTTCGGCCACGGGGACAATCCAGAACACATGGCCAGTGGTTCCGAAGCCGACGTTTGCGCCGAACTCCTTGGTCCGCCTGCCGCCAAGTGGTGCGAGAACGGCCTCGTAGAAGCGTGCGCTCGCCGCCACATCCCGTACCTGAACTGCGATGTGATCAAGCATGACGCCAGCCTGTCATGGCATCCGCAGACCTGTCTCAGCAATATGCCCCCCGGCCGACAGACCATCCGCATCCTTGTCCATGCCACCGACAGCGACTGGCCTGGAGCGCAACAGGACCGCCCTGGTCACCGGCGGCTGTTCCGGCCTCGGGCCGCAGACCACGATTGCCCATATCCGGGCGGGAGTCCACGTCATCGCCCCGCATGCCGGCCCCGCCGCAGCGGAGGAGACGCTGCGGCAGAAGGGCACGGCCGCGACATTCAAAACGCCGGCACAGGACCCGGCGATGCGTCACGGCGTGGGGCGAGGGGTGCTTTCCCTGGGCTTGGGGCCGGGGCGGCGGCTGCGCGCGGCGCGGGCGCGGATCTCTTCGGTGGCCGCCCGGTAGGCGGGCGCCGCATGGGCGAAGTAGTCGAAGAGGACCTCGCGCTGTTCGGGTGTGTAGCGGTCCAGGACCTCGGCGATCAGCCGGCGGGCGGGGCCGACGACGTCCTCGATGTCGGGGAAGGTCTCGGCCGAGGCTTCGACGATGACCCGTCGGCGGTCGGCCGGGTCCGAAGTGCGGCGTACATAGCCCGCCTTCTCCAGCCGGTCGATGAGCCGGGTGGTGGCCCCGGTGGTCAGACCGGCGCGGGCAGCCAGGTCGCCCGAGCTCATGTGTCCCGCCATGGTGATCAGGCTCACCGCGTACCACTCGGTGGGCTGGAGCCCTGCGGCTTCCGCGCCGGCCATGCCGTGCAGGCCCACTGCGTCGAGGTACTGGCGGAAGATCACGTGCTGGTCTCCAGGCGTCTCGATTGCCATCGCTCCGGATGCCCCTTAGGGTGATAGTTGCAATGATGCAGATATTGTTTAACGGCAGCTTCTGCTTCATCTTAATGAATGGACGGACGGCATGACCACCCAGGACGACAAGGCGGCCATCACCGCAGTGATGGCCGAGATGAACCTCGCATGGGCCCGCAACGACGCCGACGCGTACGGAGCACTGTTCACCCAGGACGCCACGTATGTCACGTTCGTCGGGACGTACTACAGCGGCCGGGCCGACATCGTGGAGTGCCACCGCGCGCTGTTCGCGAAGTTCCTCAAGAACACCAAGCTCGCAGGTCAGATCACCGACATCCGCTTCTGCGGCCCGGACACCGCGGTCGTCACCGGGCGCGGTGACACCTACAAGGGCGCCGCACCCAAGGCGTCGAAGCTGTCGAAGGTGCAGACGTGCACGTTCGTGCGCGAGGCGGACGGGCAATGGCGGGTGGCGGCCTTCCACAACACCCAGCGCAAGCCGCTGATGGAAGCCATCTCATTCAGGACGGCTCCGGGCACCATCCCCGCCGCGCAGCAGTAACCAGGACCGCCCCGCGCGGGGCCGTGCATATCGGACCGACACGGCACAAGAGCGCACCGATGCGGCGGCCGGCCCATCGCCCTGGTCTTCAGAGGGCGCCAGGTAGCAATGCCGCGCCTTCCGTGGGCGGCGCTCGCCAGGCTGACGCGCCGGGCCGGGATCGTGAGAAGTGCGCCCGGCGCGCTGGTGGCCGTCCATGACTCCTCCTCCCACAGCAGCACATCGTCGTCGGGCGGATAGCGCAGGGACCTGCCGGCGACCAGGCCGCGCACTGTGGGGGCTGGGCGCGGCGGTCGGCAGCGGCCACCTCCAGGCCCCAAAGCAGCGGACATCGCGGTGGTGAGCTGCGCCGAGGGAGCGGTGGCCGACCCGGTGGAGCGGATCCCGGACGGGCCGCTGTCGTAACCTCCACTCCCCCACCCAGAACACCCGCACCTGCTACGGCTCGTCATGTCCCTTTATCCGGGTGGCAGTTGACGATTCATCGGTGTCCACGGGACGGCGCAGGCATCCCCACGCCCCCGTTCGCGTCCGGAGTATTGACGCGTGATGAAACACTTCAATAGTTTCAGTATCTTCGACTCACTGGGGTGCTCCCCACGGAATCCAGCGTCAGGAGATCCGATGACCGACACCTCCCCGGCCGCCGCACCGCGCACAGCGGCCTTCACCACGCGTTCCCCGGCGACCGGCGAGCCGATCGCCGAACACCCGGTGAACGGGCCCGAAGAGGTCTCCCGCGCCACGATCCGGGCCCGTGCCGCCCAGGCCCGCTGGATGGCACTGCCGGCTTCCCGGCGCCGTGACCACCTGCTGCGCTGGAAGAAGGCGCTCGCCACCGAACTGGACGCCGTGGCCCGCACCATCAGCGAGGAGACCGGCAAGCCGCCCGGCGACGCCGCGCTGGAGGTCGTGCTCACGCTGGAGCACCTGGCCTGGGCGGCCCGCAACGCCGACCGCGTGCTGCGGCGGCGGAAGGTGGGCACCGGGCTGTTCACCGTCCACCAGCGGGCCTCACTCGTACAC
>NZ_JBHVWF010000204.1:0-10692 GCF_042882365.1 Streptomyces sp. NPDC058221
GACGTGCACACAGTCGGCAAACCAGCCCCCGCGAAACGACGGACGAAGAAGTCAACAACCCCTCGTCCACGCCGCACAGGTTAAAGATCAAGCTAAGGGCTGTCCCGTAATCCCTGGTGGATCAGCGCGCGGCGTCAGATGCGGTGCATCGCAAGGCGCCGGAGCGCACTCATCGCGGAGCGATTCGGGCGTTTCGGCAACGCGGCGAGGCGCCGTAGCTGACGCCGCGCGCCCGCCAGGGGTTACGGGACAGCCCTTAGGATGGGCGGCATCATGAACCAGCCGGAGGACCTCCAGACGGCGCGCTGCATGCAGATCCTGTCGGTCGTCGGCGATCTGTGGACGCTGGCGATCGTGATGACGCTGCAGAAGTCGGGCATGCGCTTCAACGAACTCCAGCGAGCCGTCCCGAAGATCAACGCGGTCACCCTGACGAACCGGCTGCGCAAGCTCGACGAGGCCGGCATCGTCAGCCGCCTCGTGGAGTCGAGAAGCAAGCAGTCGACGGTGTACGAACTCACCCCGTTCGGCCGCAAGCTGCTGCCGATCGTGGACGCGGTGCGAGCCGTCGCACTCGACCTGGAGCGTTCGGGAGAGGCGCCCTGAGCTTCGCCGCACCAGTTGCAGCCCCGGCTCCCCGTCGGGATCAGGCCCGGCTCGCGGGATCCACGGCACCGTCCGGTTGAAGACCACCTCGCCCCGGGCGCACCGGAGACGACGCTCCACCCTCAGTTCACAGCAGGTCCGGAGCGGGGCCTCCTCGACACCCATACAGGCGGTGAAATAAGGTTAGGCTTACCTAACTCGAATCCGCTTCGCAGGGAGTCCCCCTTGAGCACCGACGCCGACGCCACCACGACCGGCCCGACCGGCCCGACCGACGCCGAGCTGGTCCGCACGGTACTGTCCCGCGCGACCTCACTGTCCCTCACCACGACCGGACAGACCTACGATCTGATCGGGCTGCACTCGGTCAGCGCCCAGGGGCAGATCACCCTCCACCCCCGCCCCGACACCCCACTGGCACAGCAGGCCGCCGACGCACCCCTGGGCAGCCTCGCCGCCCTGCTGGAGTTCACCGACATCGCCCCCACCCCGCTGCGCGACCGCGTCCGCGCCCGGGTGACGGTCTCCGGATGGCTGACCCCTGCGGGCGGCGGCGCGCTGCGGCTCGACACGGCACGGGTCTCGCTGCGGACCCCGGCGGGGGCGACGGATGTCGCGCTGGACGAGATGGCCCTCGCCGAGCCCGACCCGCTGGCCTTCGAGGAGGCCGCGATGCTGACCCATATGGCCGACTCCCACGAGGAGTTGATGCACGATCTGCTCGGACTCGCGGGCTCCCGGCTGCCGCACGGCATCATCCGGTCACTGCCCCTCGCACTGGACCGCCACGGCATCACGCTGCGCTGCGAGTACGAATCCGGCCACTGCGACCTCCAGTTGCTCTTCCCCGGCATCGCGCGTGATGCCACCGATGCCGGCGAGCGAATCCGGCAGCTTCTCACCGCACCCCGGAACTGCGCGCACCAGCACCACTCGCACCCCTGACATCACATGACTTAGGTTAGGCTTCACTAAGTTCAGCTGAATCGCCACGCCACCGTGACACCTCGCGCCACGAGCCGGGGCACCGGCACATCAGGGGAGGGGCGGTCATGGGTCTGCCAGTCATCAAGTCCTACGACATGCCCGACAGTACGGCCCTCCCCCGCTCCCGGCCCTTCTGGAGCACCGACCCCGGGCAGGCCGCGCTGCTCGTCCACGACATGCAGAGCCACTTCGTGCGGGCGTTCCCGGCGGGACACTCCCCGGTCGTTCAACTGGTGGAGAACATCGCCGCATTGCGGGAGCTCGCCGGAACGCTTGGCATCCCGGTCGTCTTCAGTGCCGAACCGGCCGCCCAACCGCCGGCCAGACGCGGGCTCGTGGCCGACTTCTCCGCCGAGGAGCACTCCATGGCACTTCGCTGGGCGGCACGCAGCGCGATGGTCCGCACGACCGACGGCCTGCTGCGCGACCTGTTGCTCGGCCGGGTCCGCCACGGCGCGTGACGCCCCCCACCAGGAGAGACGGAAGAAGATGACCGTACAGGTCGCGACGGCCGCAGCCGGCGTCCATGAACAGTCGGCGCGGCTCATGAACGAGGTACGGACCGATCCCCGTACGGGCCTCGCTCTGCCCACAGAACTGCGGGGCCGGGTGGTGGTCGTCAAGTTCGGCGGCAACGCCATGGTGGACACATCCCTCCAGGAGACGTTCGCACGCGATGTCGTGGAGCTGTGGCACGCCGGAGTGCTCCCCGTGGTGGTGCACGGCGGGGGCCCGCAGATCAGCGCGATGCTCGACCGGCTCGGCCTGGAGGTCCGCTTCGAGGCCGGTCTGCGGGTGACCACCGAGGAGACCCTCTCCGTGGTGCGGATGGTGCTGACGGGGCGGGTCCAGCGTGAACTGGTCGGCGCGATCAACGCACATGGGCCCTTCGCCGTGGGCCTGTCGGGTGAGGACGCCCACACGATGACCGCCGTCCGCCGCACGGGCCGGGTGAACGGACTGCCGGTGGACATCGGTCTGGTCGGCGACATCGTGAACGTGGCGCCGGACACGATCCGTTCGCTGCTGGAGCTGGGCCGCATCCCCGTCGTGTCGCCCCTCGCTCGCGGCACGGAGGGGGAGGTCTACAACGTCAACGCCGATCTCGCGGCCTCGGCCCTGGCCGTCGCTCTCGGGGCCGAACGGCTGCTGATGCTCACCGATGTGGAGGGGCTGTACGCGGACTGGCCGCACAGCACCGAGGTCGTCGAGCGCCTGACGGCAGCCGAGTTGGACGGCCTGCTTCCCGGGCTGGCGAGCGGGATGCTCCCCAAGATGGAGGGCTGCCTGCGGGCGGTCCGCGCCGGAGTGGGCCGCGCACAGGTGCTGGACGGCCGGGTGCCGCATGCGGTGCTGCGCGGCCTCCTGGACGAGAAGAGCCCCGGAACCACCGTCCTGCCGGACGCCTGAAGCCTGACACCTGAAGCCTGACGCTGTGGCATCACAGAGCGCGGGCGAGAACGCGGGCCCCCCGCCGGGGGTCCAGGGTGCGCGCCCAGGCGAGCGGAGCCAGGCCCGGCCGGGCCGGTACGAATCCATGGCGGAGGAAGAGGCGACCGCTGCCGGTCGTCGCGGTGAACAGGAACCCCAGGGACTGCGCCCTTGCCCCGGCAAATGCCGCGCCCAGCAGGCGCGCACCCAGCCCGCCGCCCTGCCGCTGCCGGGCGACACAGAAGTTGTAGAGGACCCCGGCGGCAGCCGTACCGCGATCCGCTTCGGGGCCCGTGCCGGGATGGACCCGCACGGCGAGACAGCCCTGGAGGGCGCCGTCGGCCCCTTCGGCCACGAGGAAGTCAGCGGCCTGGGCCGCGTAGACGTGGCAGGGCCGTTCGCGCAGCGCTCCCGAGCGGACGAAGGGTTCGGAGAGCGTCACGAGGGCGGCAGCATCCCCTGGGTGTGCCCGGCGCACCCCGAGAGCATCGGGGTGGGGTGCGTGCGGCAGCGCGGCGGGGAGCGGCATGGCCGTGATCAAGGCGTTCCTTCCTCGGGTTCCACCGTGCGCGAAGTGCGGCCGGATCGCCGCGTACCCCGGTGAACCATCAAGACAAGGTTAGCCTTACCTAACTTAATTGGCCAACACGGAGTCGTCGGGAGCGGCCTCCCGGTCCGTCAGCCCGTCGGGGACGTACCGCTGCGGCGCGGCCGGCACCATCAGCGGTGTGCCGGTCTCGGGGTCGTCGATGATCCGGCACGGCAGTCCGAACACGTCCTCCACCAGCTCGGCGGTCATGACGGTGGCCGGGTCGCCCTCGGCCGCGATCGTGCCGCCCGGCCGCATCACGATGAGGTGGGTGGCGTACCGGCACGCCTGGTTGAGGTCGTGCAGCACCGCCACGACGGTGTGCCCCCTGCGGGCGTGCAGATCGGCACAGAGGTCGAGAACCTCGACCTGGTGAGCGATGTCGAGGAAGGTGGTGGGCTCGTCCAGGAGCAGGATGGAGGTCTGCTGCGCCAGCACCATGGAGAGCCAGACGCGCTGACGCTGACCGCCGGAGAGGTCGTCCACAGGACGGTCGGCGAGTTCCAGCACACCGGTCTGCCGCATCGCCTCCAGCACGGCCGTCTCGTCGTCGGCGGACCACTGCTTCAGCATCCCCTGATGCGGATAGCGGCCCCGGGCCACCAGGTCCCCGACGGTGATGCCGCCGGGAGCGGTCGAGGACTGCGGGAGCAGGCCGAGCCGGCGGGCCACCTCGCGCGAGCGGTACGTGGCGATGCCCGCACCGTCGAGATACACCTGCCCGGAGCGGGGTTTGAGCATCCGTGCGAGCGCCTTGAGGAGCGTGGACTTCCCGCAGGCGTTCGGCCCGATGATCACGGTGAAGGAGCGGTCGGGGATCTCGACGTCGAGCGAACTGACCACGGTCCGCTGGTCGTAGGAGAGCGTCAGGCTCTCGGCCCGCAGTCGGGGGGTCGCCGGCTCTGTCCCGGTCATGTGCGTCACCTCGGTCGTCGCGGAGTCAGCGGTCGGGCCGGCCGTCCCGGACGCGCCGGTCGTGCGGGGTGTCCTGCGGCTCATGCGCGGCTCCTTCGCGACTCGGTGACCAGCAGCCAGATCAGGTACAGCCCGCCGATGGTGCCGGTCGCCGTGCCGACCGGGAGCAGTGCGGGGGCGAAGAGGCGCTGCGCCAGCAGATCGCTCGCGGCCAGCAGCAGGGCGCCCATGAGGGCGGCGGGGACCAGCGCGGGGCCCGAGGCCCGGGTCAGCCGACGGGCGAGCTGGGGCGCCGCCAGCGCGATGAACCAGATGGGCCCGGTGACCGCCGTGGCGAACGCGGCGAGGGCGACGCTGATGACCAGCAGCAGGGCCCTGGTGCGCGCCACGTCGACGCCGAGTCCCATCGCCGTGACGTCGCCCATCTCCACCATGGAGAGCCGGCGGGCCAGGAAGAAGGCGGGCGGGAGCAGGACGAGGACGGCGATGCCGATGGTGTTCGCCTGCTGCCAGCCCCGGTTGGTGAGGCTGCCGATCAGCCAGGCCTGCGCCTCCAGTGCCTCCTGCCAGGTCGCCCGGGTGATCAGATACGAGTTGACGGCGAGCAGCAGTGCGCTGACTCCGATGCCGACGACGACCAGCCGGAAGCCCTGAAGTCCTCGGCCCAGCATGAGGAGGTACATGGCGGCGGCGGTGGCGAGGCCGCCGACCAGCGCACCCAGGGCGATCTGGGTCATGCTGCCGTGCAGCACGATGATGACGAGGAGTGCCCCGACGGCCGAGCCGTTGGTGAAGCCGATGATGTCCGGGCTGCCGAGGGAGTTGCCGGTGAGGCTCTGCAGGATGGCCCCGCTGACCGCGAGGGCCGCGCCCACGCACGTCGCGGTCAGCAGGCGTGGCATACGAAGGGTGTTGACGATGAAGTCGGCGCCGCCCGAGCCGTGGCCGAACACGGCCCGCAGGACTTCGCCGACGGAGAGCTCGAAGTCGCCGGTAGTAAGGGTGACGAGCGCGACCGCGACGAGCGCGACGAGCATCACGGCGGTCACCAGGAGGACGCGGCCCTGGACCCGTACGGACAGTCCGCCCCTGCCGGTGCGCAGCACCAGTCCGCTGATGACCCGCGGCTCCCCGCCGCCCGCACCGGCCCCGAGCCGCGGACTCCCGGCGGAGAAGGGGCGCTTCTCCCGTACGGCACTCATAGCATGACCAGCTTTCGGCGGCGGCACAGGGCGATGAACAGCGGCGCCCCGAGGAACGCGGTGATGATGCCGACCTGGACCTCGCCCGGCGCTCCGAGCACCCGTCCCAGGACGTCGGCGCCGATCAGCAGGACCGGGGCGAGCAGCATCGAGTAGGTCAGCACCCACCGCTGGTCGGGGCCGACGACGAAGCGGGCGACGTGCGGGACCGCCAGTCCGACGAAGCCGATCGGTCCGGCCGCGGCGGTAGCGGCGCCGCACAGCAGCATGACGGCGACGGCGCCCAGCACCCGGGTGCGGCCGACGTTGAGGCCGAGGGCGCGGCCGAGCTGGTCGCCCATCGCGAGGGCGTTGAGCGCGGGGGCGAGTCCGAGGGCGATCAGCAGGCCAACGGCGATGAAGGGGAGGACGACCAGGATGACGTCGTAGTACCGGCCGGACAGCGAGCCCACCGTCCAGAACCGGTACTGGTCGAAGGCGCGCGGATTGAGCAGCAGGACCGCCGAGTTGAAGGCGTACAGCACCGCGGTCGTCGCGGCTCCGGCCACGACCAGCCGGTCGGGGGTGGCCAGTGTGCGGCCCGACGATCCCAGGAGGTAGACGGCGACGGAGGCGACGGCCGCACCGATGAAGGCGAACCACACATAGCCCAGGACCGAGCCCACGCCGAGGAAGGCGATGGCGACGACGACTCCGGCGGAGGCGCCCAGGCTGATGCCGAGGATTCCCGGATCGGCGAGCGGGTTGCGGGTCAGGGCCTGCATCAGCGCGCCGGACAGACCGAGGGCCATGCCCACGAGCAGTCCCAGCAGCGTCCTGGGGATGCGGTAGTCATGGATGATGATCGAGGTCTCGGAGCCGTCGGGGTGCCAGAGCACGCTCCAGGTGGCGGTGAACGGGATGCCGCGGGTGCCCACCCACACACTGAGCAGTCCGACCAGGACCAGGGCGCCCAGTGCGGCGAGCACCCCGATGCCCCGCAGGGTGTTCGCGGTCCGCCCCGCCCGGGGGACGGCGGGCGCATCGACCCGGTCCTCGGGAACCGTCCGGGTTTCGACCGACACCGACAACTCCCCCTGACGGCGGTTCGGGTGCACCGCGAGCAATAGGGCGCCGTGAAGTGACGCAGGACCCCGAATGGAACTTAGGTGAGGCTAACCGAACAGTGCGGCCCGGTCAACGAGCGTCCCCCGCCCGCGAAATGGCGCACACGGCCGCGACCGGGGACGACGAGGCCGGCTCCGCATCGGGTTCACCCCATTAGAGTAGCCTTACCTAACTTTCTCAGAGACTTCGCGGAGGCCCGCATGCCAGGTGGAGGACCGACCGGGGGGCAAGTCCTCCGCAGAGCGATCAGAGGACAGCGGCGGCGCGTCGCCACCGGGTCCCTGCTCGGGGCGGTGCACCAGGGTTGTGAGGCGCTGGTTCCCGTCGTCATCGGCGCCGCCATCGACACGGCGGTCGCCACCGGCTCCTCCCAGGCCCTGCTGCGCTGGCTCCTGGTGCTGGCGGGGCTGTTCCTGGTGCTGTCGAACTGCTACCGCACCAGTGCCCGGCTCGCCGAGGGGGCGGGCGAACGCGCCGCACACCGGATCCGGATGGAGCTGGGCGCCCGGGTGCTCGATCCACGCGGCGGCGCCGACGCGAACCGGCTGCCCGGCGCGCTCACCAGCATCGCCACCAATGACGCCCGCCGGGTGGGTTCGGTGGCGACCGTGCTGGCGTACGGGATCGCCGCGACCTCCGCCCTGGTGATCAGCTCGGTGGCACTGCTGAGGATCTCCGTCCCGCTGGGACTGCTCGTCCTGCTGGGCATCCCGCCGCTGCTGTGGCTCGGGCACCGCATCAGCAGGCCGCTCGAACGACGCAGCGAGACCGAGCAGGAAAGGGCCGCGCACGCCTCCGGCGTAGCCGCCGACCTGGTCGCCGGACTGCGCGTCCTCAAGGGCATGGGCGCCGAGTCGGCCGCCGTGGCCCGCTACCGCACCACCAGCCGGCACTCACTCGGCGCCGCGCTGCGCGCGGCCCGCAGCCGTGCCGGTCACGAGGGCGCCGTCCTCTCCCTGACGGGTGTCTTCATCGCGGTCATCGGCATCGTGGGCGCCTATCTCGCCATGCGCGGCAGCATCAGCATCGGTGACCTGGTGGCGGCGGTGGGTCTGGCCCAGTTCCTCCTCGGGCCGTTCCAGCTGCTCACCTACGTCAACGCCGAGTTCGCCCAGGGCCGCGCCTCCGCGCGCCGGATCGCCGAGGTGCTGGACTCGCCCGCGGCCGTCGAGGGCGGCGAGTCGGCGGTGTCCGACGGACCGGCGGGACATCTGCGGCTGACCGGAGTCCGGCTCGGCTCGCTCCACGGCGTCGATCTCGACATCCGGCCGGGCGAACTGATCGGCGTGGTCACCGGGGATCCGGCCGCCGCCGGCGATCTGCTGCTCTGCCTGGCCAGGGAGCGGGACCCGGCCGGCGGGCTGATCGAGCTCGACGGCGTACCCATGACCGAACTCGCCCCCGACGGGCTGCGCCGCTCGGTCCTGGTGGCCCACCACGACGCCGACCTCTTCGAGACGAGCCTGCTGGACAACGTACGGGCGGGGGCCGAGGGCGGGGCCCCGGTCGACGAGGCCCTCACCGCGTCGGCGGCCGACGAGGTCGCCCGGCTGCTGCCCGAGGGCGGCGACACCGTGCTCGCCGAACGCGGCCGGTCCCTCTCCGGCGGGCAGCGACAGCGCGTAGCCCTCGCCCGCGCCCTCGCCGCCGACACGCCCGTACTGGTGCTGCATGACCCGACCACCGCCGTGGACACCGTCACCGAGTCCCGGATCGCCACCCGGCTGCGGGAGGTGCGCCGCGGGCGCACCACCATCCTGATCACGACCAGCCCGGCCCTTCTCGCGGTCACCGACCGGGTGGTGGTCCTCGACGAGGGCGTCGTCACCGCCGACGGCCGGCACACCGGACTCGTCGCCGGCGACGAGCGGTACCGCGCGGCGGTGCTCGCATGACGTCCGCCTACGCGGACCGCACGGTGGACACGGACACGGAAGACGAGGGGAAAGCGGTCATGAGCACACCCGGCGCGGACCGTGCGCTGCTGCCGACGGCGAGCGGCAGGGAGAGCGTGGCGGCGCTGCGCACCATGCTGCGCGGCCACCGGCGGCTGACCGCGGCAGCAGTCGCGGTCCTGGTCGCCGGGACCGGGATCGGCCTGCTGACCGCTCCCCTGCTCGGCCACATCGTCGACCTGGTGGTGGAGAAGCGCGGGTCGGGGGCGCTGACGACGCCCCTGGTGCTGCTCGTCGTGGTGGCGCTGGTGCGCGGCGGCGCCGCCGCGGTCGGCAGCACGCTCGTGGCCCGCCTCGGCGAGACCGTACTGGCGGCCGCACGCGAGCAGTTCATCGAGCGGGCGCTGCGGCTGCCGCTGGAGCGCGTCGAGGCGGCCGGTTCCGGGGACCTGGTGTCCCGGGTCACCAGCGATGTCTCCATGATCGCGAAGTCGGTGCGGCAGGCGCTGCCGGAGTTCACCCGGTCCGCGCTCACCATCGTGCTGACCTTCGCCGGACTGGCCGTGCTGGACTGGCGGTTCCTCGCGGCGGCGTTGCTGGCGGTGCCGGTGCAGGTGCTGTCCGTGCGCTGGTATCTGCGCCGCGCCGCTCCGGTGTACGCCGAGCACCGCGTCGCGACCGGCGCGCTCCAGCACCAGTTGCTCGACAGCGTCGGCGGGGTGCGCACCGTCCGGGCCTTCCGGCTGAACCACGCGCACACCGCCCTGCTGGAGCAGCGTTCCGCGGCGGCGCGGGATCTCGCGCTGGGCGGCATCCACATCGTCACCGGCTTCTTCTCGCGGCTGAACCTGGCCGAGTACATCGGGCTGGCCACCATGCTCGGCGCGGGCTTCCTGCTGGTGGACAACGGGTCGGTGAGCATCGGTACGGCCACCGCCGCCGCACTGTACTTCCACAGCCTCTTCAACCCGGTCAACGCGACGCTGTTCCTCATCGACGACGCGCAGTCGGCGGGCGCCAGCTTCGCCCGGCTGGTCGGGCTGGCCAAGCTGCCGGCCGAGCAGACGGCACCGGGCGCCGTCACTCCGGCCGACGGTTCGGTGAGGGTGAGCGCGCTCAGCTACGCATACGGCTCCGGCGCTCCCGTGCTGCGGAAGGTCGATCTGGAGGTGCGCAGCGGGGAGCGGGTGGCGCTGGTGGGTGCCAGCGGGGCCGGCAAGACGACGCTGGCCAAGGTCATCGCGGGCGTCCACGAGCCGCACGGCGGGACGATCTCGCTGGGCGGGGTCGATGCGGCCGAACTGGGCGCCGCGGGTGTGCGGCGCGCGGTGACCCTGATCAGCCAGGAGGTGCACGTGTTCGCGGGACTGCTGGCCGAGGACCTGCGTCTCGCCCGCCCGGAGGCCACCGACGAGGAACTGCGCGCGGCGCTGTCCCGCGTCGGCGCCCTGGAGTGGGCGCAGGCGCTGCCGGACGGCCTGGACACGGTCGTGGGCGAGGGCGGCCACCGGCTTACGGTCACCCAGGCGCAGCACCTCGCACTGGCCCGGCTGGTTCTCGCCGATCCGCCGATCGCGATCCTCGACGAGGCCACCGCCGACGCCGGCAGCGCGGGCGCGCGGATCCTGGAGGAGGCTGCCCTGCGGGCGCTGGAGGGGCGTACCGGTCTGATGGTCGCGCACCGGCTCCCCCAGGCGGCGACGGCCGACCGCGTCGTCGTCCTCGACGAGGGCCGGGTCGTGGAGAGCGGCAGCCATGACGAACTCGTCGCCGCGGGCGGACCCTACGCGGCGCTGTGGGAGGCGTGGTCCGACAGCCGCCGGGAGCAGGCGGACGGGGCGAGGACCCCGGTCCGCTCGGCGACAGCGGCTGCCGACGCGCAGTGAACGCCCGCTGAGCACACAGCCGCCGCCCCTCGGTGAAGGTCTAACCGGGGGGCGGGGGGAGGGGGGTGTTGAGA
>NZ_JBHVWF010000205.1:0-10673 GCF_042882365.1 Streptomyces sp. NPDC058221
CCCGTACGCCTGCGCGTGCGGGCGCGCACGCATGTGCAACAGGTCTGACGGCTCGCGCGGTTACTCGGAGGCGGTTTCCCCGGCCTGCCGTTCCGGCTCCGGGCACGCGGCCGGAACCGTGGCCGCGGACCCCCGCCGGACGGCGTTCACCACGGCCTCGTGCAGCGCCCGGCTGTCCTCCTCCGAGGAGCAGGGAACGGGGCTGCCCGACATGGTGAACCAGTCGGCCGCGTCGGTGTACTGCACGGTGATCTGTGCCGTGTCATCGGCCCATGTGGTGTGCACGGTCAGATCGCCGGACAGCGGGCCGACCTCTTCGGTGAGCACGCCGCCGTGCCCCGAATACACTCCGCGAGTCGTCCAGGACGCCCAGGTCATGCATCCAGGCTCGCACCAAAGCCGCCGGATCGCGACCCGCGGGGACCAATATCCGTGGGGACGTTCGTCGTCGGAGCGCCTCCGGGCGCACAGACCTGAACGGTCCATGGATTTGAACGAAACTTTCCGTGCACCCCCGCTGCGGTTCCCGCAGCGGCGGATCCCGTTGCACTGGTGCGCTCTTGACGCAAAACCGTTGCCCAGAAGGCCTACAGCAACGGATTCCGAAGGAAATTAGCTCTTGACCTGCGGAACGCGTCCGTATTGCATGACGCGCTGGGAGCAACGGCACCACCCACCACCCCTCGTCCGGAGGCGATACCGCTCCCGCGCTCAGACTCGCACCTGTTGATCGGAAACCGCCTCGATGACCGACACGCTCAGCGCTCCCCAGACGCTCGCCCCCGCGACCGGACCCACCCCGCAGAAGCTCAGGCGTTCCATCGGCGTCGTCGGAGGGACCCTGCTCACGCTCTCCTGCGTGACACCCGCCTCCACTCTCTTCGTGGTGGTACCCGACCTGTTCGCCGGTCTCGGCACCTACACGGCCCTCACCATCGCCGTCGGCTCTCTGCTCTGTATCGCGGTGGCCTTCTGTTACTCAGAGCTGGGCACACTCATCCCGAGTGCCGGCGGCGAGTACGCGATGGTGTCCACGATGGCCGGTCGGCTGGCCGGCTGGCTCGTGTTCGTGCTCTCCCTGCTCGTCGTGATGATCGTGCCCCCGGTCATCGCGATGGGGACCGCCGAATACCTCGCACCGGTGGTGCACATCCCGGCGCCCCTCGGCGGCGCGGGCGTCATGCTCCTGGCCACCCTCGCCGGCCTCCTCGACCTGCGCGCGAACGCGTGGATCACCGGGATCTTCCTCGTCCTGGAAGTGATCGCCGCAGGCGTCGTGGCCGTGCTCGGCTTCGCCCACTCCGAGCGGGGCGCCTCCGCCCTGGTGCACGGCTCGGTGGCCTCGTCCGGCGGTACGAGCTCGCACGTCACCGCCATGATGGTGGTCTCCGGCCTCGCCATCGCCCTGTTCATCACGCAGGGCTTCTCCACGGCCGTCTACCTCTCCGAGGAGCTGGAGGACCCGCGGCGCAACGTGGCCCGCACCGTCCTCGCCACCCTGGCGATCTCGACCGCGGTCATCCTCGTCCCCGTCATCGCGATCACGGTAGGTGCCCCCGATCTTGCGGCCCTGACCTCGGGAGACCTGAGCGGGATGGTCCAGGCCTGGTCGAACCCGGCCGTGGGCACGTTCGTCAGCCTCTGCGTCGCCCTCGCCATCATCAACGCCGGCATCGTCATGGTCATCCAGAACTCCCGGGTGCTGTACGCCTCCGCCCGGGACAAGGCCTGGCCCGCCCCCGTCAACCACGCACTCTCCCGGCTCGGCCGGTTCGGCTCGCCCTGGGTGGCGACGCTGATCGTCGGCGTGCCGGGCGCCGCCCTCTGCTTCGTCAACCTCGACACCCTGTACGGCGTCACCGGCGTGTCCGTCACCGCCATGTACCTGCTGGTGGCCGTGGCCGCCCTGCTCTGCCGCCGCGGCGCACACCGCGGGGCCGCGGCCTGGCGCATGCCTCTCTGGCCCGCGATACCGGTGCTGCTCATCGTCGTACTCGCGTACATCCTGACCCGGCAGGACACCGAGTACCTGGTGTGGACCGGCGGGATCACCGCGGTCGCCACGCTCTACTGGGCCCTGTATCTGCGGCCGCGTCGGGAGACCCGCTGGCTGGTGAGCATCCCGGAGGACACCCTGGTCTGAGACCGGAACGCGGTTGATCGGGTGACTCCGACCCGTCACCCCACATGCCGGACGCGCAGGGCGGTTAGGCATGCGGGCATGACATGTGAACCCCCCAAGAAATCCGGTTTCCTCCGTGCCCACCGCCTCCGCGCGGCCGGCACCGCCTGCGTCGTCCTGACCGCCGCCCTGCTCACCGGCTGCGGCCAGGACAGCGGCAGCTCGTCGACGTCCACGGAGACCTCCGAAGCCGCGCGCGCCGTCCCGGAGCGGACGGGCAGCGCCTCGCCCAGCCCGAGTGCCTCGCTGACCAAGGACCAGCAGGAGCGCAAGACGCTGCTGGACTCCACCAAGATCACCTTCGACAAGGCGGCCACCACGGCCGAGGGAGCCGTCCAGGGCGGCAAGCTGATCGAGCTCGACCTGAAGGGCCCGGGGAAGTCGGACGACGACACCGACGCGTCCGCGAGCCCGTCCGGGTCCGCATCCGCATCCGCGTCCGCGTCCGAGGGGGCCGGCGCCAGTGCCTCCCCGAGCGGCACCGGCTCGTCGCCGTCCGGGAGTGCCTCGCCTTCCGCCAGCCCCTCGTCCACCGGCCCGGAGTGGGTCGCGGCCGTCGCCGCGAAGGACGGCACCGAGCACACCGTGCGCATCGACGCCGTCTCCGGCAAGGTGCTCCAGTCCGTCGAGGACCAGGATCAGGACGCCGAGGAGAAGAGCCGCACGGCCGACCGGATCGCCAAGGCCTCCCAGACGCCGAAGCAGGCCGCCAAGGCCGCGACGGACAAGGCCAAGGGGACGGTGACCTCCCTCGACCTGGACACCAACGACAAGGACGTCCTCGTCTGGTCCGTCGACGTCGTCAGCAAGGACTGGAAGAAGACCACGGTCGACGTCGACGCGGCCAAGGGCACCGTCACCGGCGAGGACGTCGACGACGACTGACCCGCCCACGGCACGACTCGCACCGAAAGACGCCCCCGGTCCGCACGGACCGGGGGCGCCTTCATTCCGTCATGCCAGGGCGCTGTCATTCGGCCGGGACGGACTCCACGTGCGCCTCGACTGCCGTCGGCGACTCGAACTGCGTCCGGTACAGCTCCTCGTACCGGCCGCCCGCGGCCAGCAGCTCGGTGTGTGTACCGCGTTCGGCCACCCGGCCCTCCTCGATGACCAGGATCAGGTCGGCCGCCCGCACGGTGGAGAGCCGGTGGGCGATCACCACGGCGGTACGTCCCTCCAGGGCCTCGGCCAGCGCCTCCTGCACGGCTGCCTCCGAGGTCGAGTCGAGGTGGGCGGTCGCCTCGTCGAGGATGACGACGCGCTGCCGGGCCAGCAGCAGCCGGGCGATGGTCAGCCGCTGGCGCTCACCGCCCGAGAGCCGGTAACCGCGTTCCCCCACCACCGTGTCGAGCCCGTCGGGCAGCGAGGCGACCAGTCCGTCGAGCCGGGAACGGCGCAGGGCGTCCCAGATGTCCTCCTCGCTCGCGTCCGGCCTGGCGAGGGCCAGATTGGCGCGGACCGACTCATGGAAGAGGTGCCCGTCCTGGGTGACCATGCCGAGGGTCTCGCGGATCGACGCCGCGCTCAGATCGCGTACGTCGACGCCGTTCAGCCGTACGGAGCCGGCATCGGCGTCGTACAGCCGGGGCAGCAGCTGCGCGATCGTCGACTTCCCGGCGCCGGAGGAGCCGACCAGGGCGACCATCCGGCCGGGTTCGGCGCGGAAGGAGACGTCGTGCAGCACCTGGGTGCCGCCACGGCTGTCGAGCGTCGCGACCTCCTCCAGGGAGGCGAGGGAGACCTTGTCGGCGGACGGGTATCCGAAGGAGACCCCGTCGAACTCCACCGAAACCGGCCCGTCCGGCACCGTGCGGGCGTCCGGCTTCTCGGCGATCAGCGGCTTCAGATCGAGAATCTCGAAGACGCGCTCGAAGCTCACCAGCGCGCTCATCACCTCGACCCGGGCACCCGCCAGCGCCGTCAGCGGGGCGTAGAGCCGGGTGAGCAGCAGGGCGAGCGACACGACCGCGCCCGCTTCCAGGGTGCCGCGGATCGCGTAGTAGCCGCCGAGCCCGTAGACCAGCGCGAGCGCCAGCGCCGACACCAGGGTGAGTGCCGTGATGAACGTCGACTGCGCCATGGCCGTACGGATGCCGATGTCACGGACCCTGCGGGCGCGGGCGGCGAATTCGGCGGACTCGTCGGCAGGCCGTCCGAAGAGCTTGACCAGGGTCGCGCCGGGGGCGGAGAACCGCTCGGTCATCTGGGTGCCCATGGCGGCGTTGTGACCGGCCGCCTCACGCTGCATCCGCGCCATCCTGGACCCCATGCGCCGCGCGGGCACGACGAAGATCGGCAGCAGGACGAGCGCGAGCAGGGTGATCTGCCAGGAGATGGTGAGCATCACCCCGAGCGTCAGCACCAGGGTCACCAGGTTGGAGGCCACGCCGGACAGGGTGTTGCTGAACGCCCGCTGCGCCCCGATGACATCGTTGTTGAGCCGGCTCACCAGGGCGCCGGTGCGGGTCCGGGTGAAGAAGGCGACCGGCATCCGCTGGACATGGTCGAAGACCGCGGTGCGCAGATCCAGGATCAGGCCCTCGCCGAGGGTGGCCGACAGCAGGCGGGTCAGCACACCGAGCGCCGCCTCGGCCACCGCGATGACGGCGATCAGCAGGGCCAGCCGGATCACCGTCCCGCTCTCCTTGCCGTCCACGATCGCGTCGACCACCCGGCCGGCCAGTACCGGCGTCGCCACCGCCAGCAGAGCGGTGAACACGCTCAGAACCAGGAAGCGGTAGAGCTCACGGCGGCGCGGCCGGGCGAAGGAGGCGATCCGGCGCACGGTGGCCCGGGAGAAGGGCCTGCGGTCCTGTTGGGCGTTCATCGCGCTGTGCAGCGATGACCAAGCGGTGACTTCCATACTCATGCGGTGCCTCCGGGGTCCGACGTATCGATGCTCCCGGTGGCTGGACACGGCCCGGGTGCAGACAGAACGCTAAGATCTCAAGCGGACTTGAGGTCAACCGCTCTCGCGTCCGGCCCGCAGGATCTCATTCCTCGTCAGGCGGACCGATCGGCAGGCACACCTGGAACCGGGTGTCTCCCGGTTCCGAGGAGACCCGGATGTCACCGTGGTGCTTGTTGACGACGATGCGGTACGAGATGTCCAGCCCCAGCCCCGTGCCCTCACCGACAGGCTTGGTGGTGAAGAACGGCTCGAAGATCCGCGGCCTGATCGCGGCGGGGATTCCCGTTCCGGTGTCGGCCACCTCGACGAGCAGCCGGGCCTCCTCCCGCCAGGTGCGGATCGTCAGCGTGCCCCCGTCGGGCATCGCGTCGACCGCGTTGACGATCAGGTTCGTCCATACCTGGTTGAGCTCCGCGCCGAAGGCCGCGACCTGCGGCAGCTCATGGTCGTACTCCCTGACTACCCGCACTCCGGACGGGATCTTCGCCTGGAGCATCGTCAGCGTGGCGTCCAGCAGGGTGTGCACATCCACGGTCTGCTGCGGCGCCCGGTCCAGCTGGGCGTACTGCTGGGCGGCGCCGACCAGTCCCGAGATCCGGGTCACGGCATCGTCGATCTCGCCCATCAGCAGCTCCGCGTCCACCGTGTACGCGAGCCAGCGCACCGTGGAGCCGAGATT
Source organism: Streptomyces sp. NPDC058221 (assembly GCF_042882365.1). NCBI lineage: Bacteria > Bacillati > Actinomycetota > Actinomycetes > Kitasatosporales > Streptomycetaceae > Streptomyces > Streptomyces sp. NPDC058221. The sequence goes on from NZ_JBHVWF010000205.1 coordinate 5,776, forward strand.
GTCCGTGCCGATGGTCCCGGCGACCGAGGACAGCCACGGAACGCCGATGTCCGCGGAGACCAGGGTGGGCGCCAGGTCCCAGCCGTCCGACACGCCGTTCTCCTCCAGCCAGTCGCCGACCGTGTCCTCGGCGTCGGCGGCCGCGAGGGCGGGCAGCCCGGTGGCCTTGGCGGCCCGGTGCACCGCGTCGTCCTGGAGCTCGACGAGCCGGTGCAGTTCGGAGCCGTCCAGCCGGCCGTCCGCGATCATGGCGAGCTTGTGGCGCATGCCGGCCACCCGCTCCCGCAGCGCCGCGGTGGCCCGCACGGCGGCCGCCGCGGGATTGTTCAGCTCGTGGGTGAGGCCCGCCGACAGCGAGGCCAGAGCCAGCAGCCGCTCCCGCTCGTTGACGATCGTGTTGGCCGCCCGCGTACCGAAGAACAGGCCGTCCAGCAGATGCAGGGCCATCGGGAACCAGGTCCGCACCGCGTACGCGAACTCGTCCGCAGGCAGCACGAAGAACTCGGCGTCGGTGACCGCCCGCAGCGTATGGGCGTACCGCTGCTCGACCCGGTCGCCCAGATAGGCGCGGGTCGCACCGGTGTACACCCCGCGCTGATCGGTGCGGTTGACCTCCACATCGTCGCCGTGCAGCACCCGGCTGAGCGCGATGGCCCCGCCGAGCAGCACATAGAAGCAGGTGGCGGCCTCGCCCTCCTCGTACACCACAAAACCCGCCGGGCGCTGTTCCCCGCGGCCCCGTTCCGCCAGCCAGCCGAGCTGCTCGTCGCTCAGCTCCTCGAACAGGAACAGGGTCCGCAACTGCTCCGGTGAAAGCCGGTCCGACTCGGTCACTGCGCCTCCAGATAGCGATGCACCAGGGATACCGCCATGGCTCCCTCGCCGACGGCCGAAGCGACACGCTTCACCGACGAGGAACGCACATCCCCCGCGGCGAAGACGCCCGGCACGCTCGACTCCAGGTGATACGGGTCCCTCGGCAGCTGCCAGCCGGCCGGACGGCCGCCCCCTGCCACCAGATCCGGTCCGGTCACGACGAACCCGCGCTCGTCGCGGGCGACGACGCCCTCCAGCCACTGCGTGCGCGGCTCGGCCCCGATGAAGACGAACAGCCACGAGGCATCCACGGTGTGCTCGGCGCCGGAGCGGCTGTCGCGCAGGGTGAGCTGCTGGAGGTGCCCGTCGCCCGCGCCGCCGGACACCTCGGTCCACGGGTGGATCTCGATGGTGTCGATGCCGTTGATCTGGTCGATCAGATAGCTGGACATCGAACGGGTCAGATCGCCCTGGCGCACCAGGATGTGGACCCGCCGTGCGTAGCGCGAGAAGTGCACCGCCGCCTGGCCCGCGGAGTTGGCGCCGCCGACGATGTAGACGTCCTCCCCGGAACAGCTCGGCGCCTCGGTGACGGCCGAGCCGTAGAAGACACCGGCCCCGGCGAACTCCTCCAGGCCGGTGGCGGCCAGCCGCCGGTAGGAGACACCGGTGGCGAGCACCACGGTGTGGGCGGCGATGGAGCTCTCCGGACCCAGATGCAGTACCCGGCCCGCTCCCGCCTCCTCCAGGGCGACGACCCGTTGCGCGCTGAGGATCTCCGCCCCGAACTTCAGGGCCTGGCGGCGGGCCCGGTCGGTGAGCTGGGATCCGGAGACACCGTCGGGGAAGCCGAGGTAGTTCTCGATCCGGCTGCTCTGGCCGGCCTGCCCGCCCGTCGCCCGTTCCTCCACCAGGATGGTGCGCAGCCCCTCCGATGCGCCGTAGACGGCCGCGCCGAGACCGGCCGGTCCGCCGCCGACCACCACCAGGTCGTAGAAGTCCGACGCGGGCACGGTACTGAGCCCGACCTGGGCGGCGAGCTCCCGCTCGGTGGGGGAGACCAGGGGCTTCCCCTCCGGCGTCACGACCAGCGGCACGTCCGCCGCTGACAGTCCGGCGGCGGCCAGCAGCCCCTGCCCCTCCGGTTCGTCCGACAGCAGCCACCGGTAGGGCACCAGATTGCGGGTGAGGAAGTCACGGACCGCGAAGGACGGCGCCGACCAGCGGTGCCCGACCACCCGGATCTGTGTCTCGCCCGGATCCGGTGTCGCGTGCCACAGCTCCAGCAGGCTGTCGATCACCGGGTAGAGATGCTGTTCGGGCGGGCTCCAGGGCTTGAGGAGGTAGTGGTCCAGGTCCACGACGTTGATCGCGTCGATGGCCGCCTCGGTGTCGGAGTACGCCGTCAGCAGCACCCGCCGGGCGAGCGGGAACAGGTCCATCGCCGCTTCCAGGAACTCGATGCCGTTCATCTGCGGCATCCGGTAGTCGGCCAGCATCAGCGCCAGCCGGTCGCCGCGGAGCTTGATCTCGCGCAGCGCGTCGAGCGCGTCACCACCGGAGAGCGCCCGCACGATGCGGTACCGGTCGCCGTACTGGCGCCGGAGGTCGCGGGCGACCGCCCTGGAGACGGCCGGGTCGTCGTCGACGCTCAGGATCGTGGGATTCGCCATGGCTCCATCATTCCCGTACGGGCGAGCAAACGGCGGCGGAAGATCGGAAGCGGGGCAGCCGGCACAGGCCGGGCGACGGCGGAACGCCCACGCCTCGGTGCCGCCCGCGGCTCCGGAGGCGGACCACGTAGAATCGGCCCCTGTTTCCGGCCGAACGATGGCATACCCAACCGATTGAGGCAGTTCGACGTGAGTTTCACAGACAGTACCGAGGCACCGATCTACGCCGGTCTCGTGGAGGAGCACGGGGATGTTCCGGCGGAGGTGCGCCGAGTGGCTGAGGAGACTCTGCGCGAGGCCGACCGGGCCATCGACTTCAGCGATGTACGCAGGTCGGCGGCGTACCGCTGACGGCAGGCCGGCCCCGCCCCGCCGTTCCGGCGGTTCCCCGCTTTCCGGCACCCGGCACGCCCCCGTGCCGGGTGCCGGCCCGTTCCTCGCACTGCGGACCCGGCTCCCCCGTCGGAGCATGGAACGAACAGTCGGCGACGACATCGGGACGAGGGGATGCCGGATGGGTGGTGAACGGCATGAGCCGCCACCGGACGGGTTCGAGGCCGAGCTGGACCAGATCGCCGCGCTGAACAGCTTGGACGCGCCTCGTCGGGAGCCGCCGGACGGCCGGGGACCGGGAGCTGCCGCCCTGCCGGGCGAGGCGGGCAGACGCCGCGACTCGCTGCTGCTCTCCGCCGGTCACACCATCGGGGAGTCCGACTCGCTCGAAGAGGCGCTCAGGCTGGTCGCCGGGCTGTACGCCCCGGACTTCCCGCTGGACGGCCAGTGCGTGTTCGGCATCGACGAGGGGTCCCTGAGCGCTCTGGGGCAGTACGGATTCCGGCCCGGCGGAGGAGCCGACCAGGGATTCCGGATGCCGATGGCGACCGGCTACCCGGCCGCCGAAGTGGCCAGGACCGGCCGGGCCGTGTTTCTCGCCTCGACGCAGGAGTACCGCCGCCGTTTTCCCGCGACCTGGCAGCTGTCGGCGCGTAAGGACCGGAACGCCTGGGCCTTCCTGCCGCTCGTCACCGCCGGGCGGGTCGTCGGAGTGTGGCTCGCCGCCTTCCGCTCACCCGTGGCCTTCACGACGAGCGAGCGCGCCCTGCTGACGGTCACCAGCAGGATGATCGCCCAGGTCCTCGAACGCGCCCGGGCCAGCAGAGCGGAACTGGCCCTCTCCCGCGGTCTGCGCCTCAGCATGCGCACCGCGGGCCCGGCGCTGACCGGGCTGAGCGTCGCGACGCGCTATGTGCCGACCGGGGGAGGCCTCATGGTCGGCGGGGACTGGTACGACAGCATCGACCTGCCCAGCGGCCGGCTGGCCCTGGTCATCGGCGATGTGCAGGGCCACGATGTGCACGCCGCCGGGCTGATGGCGCAGCTGCGCACCGCCGTGCACGCGTACGCAGCAGAGGGACACGGACCGGACGCCGTACTGGCACGGGCCTCACGCTTCCTGACCACCCTCGACGAGGACCGGTTCGCCACCTGCATCTACATCGAGGCCGACCCGTCCACCGGCAACCTGCACATCGCACGGGCCGGCCACCCGCACCCGGTCCTGCGCACCCCGGACGGCACCTGCCTGATCAAGCACATCAGCGGCGGCCTGCCGCTCGGACTGATGCCCGGTGAGGAGGACTACCCCGTCGACACCCTGCGCCTGCACGACGGCGAGGTCCTGATGCTGTGCACGGACGGGCTGATCGAGAACGGCGGCCACGACATGTACAGCGGCTGGGTGCGGGTGCGCGACGCGTTCTCGCCCGGCCCCGTCGAGGACCTCGAAGGGATGGCGGACCGGCTGATGTCGGCCGTGCTCAGCCCCGAACCCGGGGCCCGGGAGGGCGCCGCCGCCCGCGACGGCGACGACATCGCCCTCCTGCTGGTGCGCCGCGACTCCGGCCAGCCGCAGGTCGAGGCGAACCGGCGCCGACTGGTGCTGACCATCGGGCAGGACCAGGCGGAGGGACTGGCCGAGGCCCGCGCGGAGCTGAAGGCGCTGCTGTACGACTGGGCGCGGCCCGACCAGGTGGACACCGCGGTGCTCCTGGCGACCGAACTCCTCGGCAACGTCCTCGTGCACACCGACCAGGACGGCTCGCTCACCGCGTACGTCACCGGGGAGACCGGCCGGCGCCGGCTGCTCGTCGAGGTCATGGACCGCGGCGACGAGCTGCCGCACCAGCGCACCCCGGGCGAACTGGCCTCGTCGGGGCGCGGACTCCTGCTGCTCGACATCCTGGCCGACCAATGGGGCGTGCGTCCCGAACCCGAGGGCAAGACGGCGTGGTTCGCGCTTGCCGAGGCGCCCCCGGAGACGGGGGGCGCCACCACCTGAGGGCTGTCCCGTAATCCCTGGTGGATCAGCGCGCGGCGTCAGATGCGGTGCATCGCAAGGCGCCGTAGCTG
>NZ_JBHVWF010000206.1:0-10668 GCF_042882365.1 Streptomyces sp. NPDC058221
GCCCAGAAGCCCAGCCTGTCCGCATCGGCCTGTTCGTACGCCTCGGCAGTGACGTTGGCGTTCGCGGCCAGATCGGCAGGCGGTGCAAACCGCCGTCGCTCGGAGTCGGCCACCGTGGCGCTGACACCGATCGCGCCGTCGTCGCGTGCTGCAGACATGCCTACTCGCTCTCCTTCAAGTCCCTGCGCGGTGCGGAATGAACCGCTCGCCCAGCTCCTTCGCGGCGCGCGAGATGTTGTTCTCAACGGCTGCCGTTCGGTCGATGTCCCCATTCGGGCGCTTCGAAAGCGCCGATGTCTCTTGGGCGATGTCCGCACCTGCGTTCAGTGCCCGGTGCGGGTGCTCCCGCCAGCTGCGGGGCGCACTGCACGGGGGCGACGTACGCCCGCTGATGCGTGACACTCGCATTAACTTACTGTGTAGTCGCGTATCAGTCCAGGCGTGCGCCACGGTTTGGCCTCGTCGCATGTCCGTGCAGTGGTGTCGGACGACCGCGAGTCGGCGGGTATGCACGGGGGTGGCCGGTGTGGCGGGCTGGGAAGGTGGTCGACTCAATGGTCTGGCATGTGGATATAGGCTAAAGTTGACAACATGTCACGTATCGATGAGTCGACGACAGGCCCCGTCCCGCGAGAGATCGTCGACGCTACCTTGCGGGCCGCGGGTGAACGTGACGTACCGCCGGCCGACGTGACTCTGCGGGACATCGCTCAGGAAGCGGGGATGTCCCGCAGCACGCTGTTGCGCAGGCTGGGTGGCAGTCGGCGTTCCCTGGACGAGGCTCTGCGTGCGGCCGGCGTCGACCTCGGAGGCCGGAAGCCGGTCAAGGAGCGTGCGATCGAGGCCGCAGGTGCTCTGATCAGTGGGCAAGGCCTGGGGAAGGTGACGTTCGAGCGAGTGGCGGCCGCAGCGGAGTGTTCGGTGCCCAGCCTCTACGTTACGTTCGGGGGCCGTGATGAACTCCTGCGTGCGGTGTTCGATCGCTACAGTCCGATCGTCGACGTCGAGGCCTTTCTGGCCGGACCGCACGGCGACCTCGCGGGGACCGTTCATCAGCTCTATCGAGTGCTAGGTGACGCCATGGAGCGTGAACCGCGAGTGCTTCCGGCCCTGCTGGCCGAGGTCTTCGCTCGTCCGGGGGACGCAAGCGTTCAGTTCGCCTTCCAAAACCTCACTCCTCGAATGCTGGCCGGCCTGGGCCAGTGGCTTGCCGCGGAAGTGGCCGCTGGGCGAATCCGCGATCTCCCCCTGATGCTGTTGATTCAGCAAATGGTCAGCCCGCTGCTCCTGCACTTCCTGCTGCGCCCCGTGACTGGCCAGGTCGCCGCTGAGTACCTGACCACGAAGAGCGAGGCCATCGAGACGTTTGCGCAAGCCTTCCTTCGTGCTGTCGCCCTGCCGTCGGCGGATGGCGAGCGCCTGCGGGAGCAGCCCACGGGCTGACGGCGGTTCGAGGTGGTGGACGTTGCGTCGCGGGCTGCCCGTGTTGGTCTCCGGCCGGCGGTCGGTTCGGTGTGCACTCGGAACTGCGGAGCCCGACCCGCCTGAGGCGTCGCACCGCAGCGCGACGTGGTGCGTCCTCCCGCTGCCCGCCCGAGCGCCCTCCTGGAGGGCGGCACTGCACCTCTTTTCGAGGGCGAGGTGCTCCCGGTCTGGACCGGCCTCATTTCCGGCATCCGTCGGGCTGTTCCGGACGGGCCGGGTTTCTGCGCGTCGATCTTCAGGCGTGCGACGGCGTCGAGCACAGGGGCGGCCCACGCCTCCTGCGCCGCTGCCCGCGCGGGCGAGACCGACCCTGTACGCACCGGATCCCAGCACGTTGGCGACGTGCTGGCGTGCTCCCTGTTCGCGTGGCGGGCTAGCGGGTCCGCGGCGGGCTGCGGTGGAGCCGAGGTGCAAGTGTGGGCCTTCGCCTACGGAATTGACACACATGTGTACGTAGGTTGTAATCAAGTATCAAAGTTGGCGTGTGGCATGCCGTGACGTTTCCGCGTCTCCCGCGTCGCCGCCCGATATCAGCCACGACTCCTACCGTCCTGCTCGCAGGCGGGACGGGTGATCGGAAATGATCTTCATGGGCAACTCCGCCCCCACGTCCACGAACACGCACCGCAAGCTGGTCATCGTTGTCCTCGGCCTGGCAGCCCTGATCACCGCCATGCTGTGTGCCTTTGCGCTGCCCTCGCTGAACAGCGGTCCTCACGGCATTCCCATCGGCGTCACCGGAACCGAACAGGCTGTGCAGGACCTTCAGCGAGGTCTTGATGGAGATGCCTGGGAATTGGACGTGTACGCCAGCGCGTCGGAGCTCAAGGGGGCTGTCGAGGGCCAGGGCGTCATCGGCGGCCTGGTGCTGCACGCAGGCAAGCTCGACGTCTACACCGCTTCAGCCGGCGCCCCCTCCGCGACCAGCGCCCTGACTGCTTTGGGCGAGATGCTTGTCGAGAAGCAGGGCGATGCACTGGCTGTCCACGATGTGGTGCCCTTCACCGCGGACGACCCTCGTGGTTCCGGCCTCACGGCGGCGTTGATGCCCATGATCTTCGGTGGAATCTTCCCCGCCCTGATCTTGAGCGGCGTCTTCCCCGGACACCGTGGCCTGCGTACCCGTCTCGCCGGAGCCATTCTGTTTTCCCTGGTGGCGGGTGCCGCTGTCGCGGCGGTCCTTCAATTCGCCACCGGCTCCATCGGTGGTGACTACTGGATGAATGCTTTCGGTGTCATCCTCGGAATGACCGCCATGTCCACCACCTTGCTTGGGCTGCAGGCCCTCCTGGGCATGGCTGGTTTCGCCCTTGGCGGTGCGTTGATGATGCTCCTGGGTAACCCTCTCTCGGGTCTCGCCACCGGCCCTCACTGGCTGCCCACGGGCTGGGCGTCCCTCGGTCAGCTCCTCCCGCCGGGGGCGGCCGGCAGTCTCCTGCGGACCAACGCATTCTTCGACGGCGCGACGGCCGGCCTCCCCGCCCTGGTCCTCACCGGGTGGATCATCCTCGGCGTCGCTTTCGCCCTCATCGCCGGCCGGCGGGGACGGCGCCCCACGCACTCCGGATCCGCTGTCGTGCGGCAGTCGGCCCCTGCCGGCCCGCAGATGGAGCCTGTTGCCCAGGGCCGGTGACCCGCTCGCTCACCGCTGGGCCTGGATGCGACCTCGAACAGGGCTACCCGGCGGTCGGCACTCCAGGCCCGGGATCATCCGGGAGGTACCGGACAGCCGGCAGCGCGGTTCGAGTGCCGTCGACAGCGCCGAGGATCGATCGCAGCTGATGCAGCGTGTGCTCCAGTGTCGCGGCCGGTACGGCGGTCAGTGTGCGCTGGAGCGCGGTCGTCGCCGCGGTTGTGGCGGCCTCGGCGGTGGTCACTCCCGCAGGTGTCAGCTGGACGTTGTGACTTCGCCCGTCCGAGGGGTCGGGGACGCGGGATACGAGCCCGCGTGTGTCGAGCCGGCGCAGGACGTTGCTCAGCCCGCCGGTGGTCAGCAGAAGATGGGCAGCCAGTTCCTTGGGTCGGCGCTGGTACGGGGTCCCGGCCGAACGCAGTGCGGCGAGCACGTCGAGTTCCGCGGGTGTAAGGCCCTGGGCCGCCAGGGCGGGGGCGATGGCCTGTTCGAAGGCGGTCTGCAGTCGCACGACGTGCTGCGAGAACGTCAGCGCCAGGCGCTCGTCGCTGGAGCTGTCTACTCGGTCGGCGGTCATGGGTCCCACTGTAAGGGGTGAAGTTTCCGTGATAGCTTTTAAGAAAGGTATTCAGAAAGGAATCTTCACATGGCAACTGTCACTGCGATCGACGGCGTCCGTGTGTTCACGGGCGAGGGCCTGACGGAGCCCCGGCGGGTGTATGTCGAGGGAGCGGCGATCGTCGCCGCGGGAACCCCGGACGTGGTGGTCGACGGCACGGGCAAGACACTGCTGCCGGGCCTGATCGACACACATATGCACGTACTCGGCCGGCAGGACCTGGAGAATCTGGCGCGGTGGGGTGTCACGACCGGCCTGGACATGGCGGCCTGGCCGCTTCCGTTTGTCACCGGGATGCGCGCGCAGACGGGCGTGGCGCAGATCCTCAGCGCGACGACACCCGCGGTGGGCGCCGGCGGAGCTCACGCCAAGATGCCCACGTTCCCTGTCGACGGCATCGTCGAGTCTCCCCAGGAGGCGCGCGCGTTCGTGGAGCGTCGCGTTGCCGATGGCGCCGATTACATCAAGATCGTCACCGAGGCGGCGCCGCCGGAAGGCATGGACCAGGAGACCGTCGACGCGGTCGTCACCTCCGCACACGAGCAGGGGCTCCTGGTCGTGGCGCACTCGGTCACCGCCGGCGCCCTGCGTGTCGCGGTCGAAGCCGGTTCCGACATCAGCACGCACACCCCCCTGGACGCCGTCCTCGACGACGAGACCGTCCACCGCATGCGGACCAGCGGGATGATCTCCTCTCCCACCCTGTCGATGATGCAGGGCATGGCCTCGGCGCCCGGTAGCGCGCGTAGGTACGAGCACGCTCGCGACACGGTGACCAAGTACCACCGCGCCGGCATCCCGATCCTGGTCGGCACCGACGCGAACTCCGCGGAGGGCGCCCCGTTCGCGGTGAATCACGGCGAGTCCCTGCACGGCGAGATGGAGCTGCTGGTCGAGGCCGGACTCACTCCTCTCGAAGCGCTCCGCGGAGCAACCGTCCTTGCGGCACAGACGTTCGGCCTCGACGACCGCGGCTTGATCGAACCGGGCAGGCGTGCCGACCTCGTTCTGGTCGACGGCGACCCGACCGCGAACATCACCGCGACCCGCAACATCGTCGGCGTCTGGATCGCCGGGGAGCGTGTCCGATGAGCATGAGCACACACGTCACGGAGATCGAACAGACCATCCTCCATGAACGGCAGGGCCGGGACCGCGGGGACCGCGGCTGGTGTGACCAGATGCGCGCGGCCTTCGCCCCCCGAGTCACGCGTGAGCCTGTCCTGGTACACCGGTGACGGGCCCGGATTCGGCACGGCGTCGCAGGGCATGAGTGTGCAGGGCGGCAAAGCCGCGCACCGGCTCTCCCCGCCCGCCGTCCCCGTCCGGGCTGACCGTGCCATCGCGTCCGGCGGGGTGGAGTTCCAGGTCCGGACCGACGGCGTTCCGACGCATCTGGTCTCCTGTAGGCGGTTGAACTACCGGCCACCAGGCGCGAGGGCCGCTGGCAGGTCCAGCGTATGGATGCCATCTACGAACGCGACACCCCGAACGCGACACCCTCGCCTCCGCCTTCCCCGGCGGCGCGGAGAACATCCAAAGCTCCGATATCGAGGGAACCCGCACCAGCCAAGCGCTCCTGACCTACTACCTCCGTAGCCAGGGATACACCATCGGCGACGACCTCCTCGGAGACGACCGCATCGACGACGTGCAGGCTTTCCACGATGAACTGCTCGCATGGTTGGACACCGCGGGGTTCCTCCCGGTGCGAGCAGGAGGGAAGAGCCCGCAGGCGGCGTCGCCCACCGCGGTGCCGCACCGGCGCGGAACCGCTACGTGCGATCCGCCGCAATACAGCCGACTGGCCAGAGCAGCAGAAACGGACACCGCATGAGCAGCGCAAGCACGCACGAGGCAGCCACCCGTGCCCCCGCCGGCAGTGGCCCTCCACCTCGGCTGCGCGCCATGCTCGACACGATCCCGGCCTACGTGCCCGGCAAACCGGCCGCGTCCGCAGGCTGGAAGCTGTCCTCCAACGAGAATCCCTACCCCCCGCTTCCCGGCGTGCTGGAGGCCGTCACCGCCGCCGCCGCCAAGATGAACGGTACCCGGATCTCCACGGCACCGAGCTCACCGGACGACTGGCGGAACACCTCGAGGTTCCCGCCTGTCATATAGCTCTGGGCACCGGCTCCAGCGCGCTGCTGCAGCAGCTCCTGCAGATCACCACCGACCCGGGCGACGAAGTCGTGTACGCCTGGCGGTCCTTCGAGTCCTACCCCATCGTGACCCGCCTCTTCGGGGCACATGCTGTGGAAGTGCCACTCACCCGCGGTGAGGCGCATGACCTCGACGCCATGGCGCAGGCGGTCACCGACCGTACCCGACTTGTGTTCGTGTGCACGCCCAACAACCCGACCGGCCGGGCACTGCGGCGAGATGCTCTGGAATCGTTCCTGGACCGCTTGCCAACCGACGTGGTGATCGTCGTGGACGAGGCGTACAGAGAGTTCACCAGTGACCCCGACAGCGCCGACGGGCTGGACCTCTACCGCAACCGGCCGAACGTTGTGGCGCTGCGTACGTTCTCCAAGGCATACGGTCTGGCCGGGTTGCGGATCGGCTACGCGGTGGCCCATGAACCGGTCGCCGACGCGCTACGCAGGACTGCTGTCCCCTTCGGCGTCTCCACGGTGGCGCAGACCGCTGCGATCGCCTCTCTCGACCGGCGGACCGCACTGATGGAACGGGTCGGCGAACTGATCGCAGAACGAGGACGCGTCCGAGAGCGCCTGCTGGATCAGGGCTGGACTCCTCCCGACAGCCAGGCCAACTTCCTCTGGCTTCGCCTCGGTGATCAGGCCGGCGCCTTTGCCGAACACTGCCAAGACTCCGGTGTGACCGTGCGTCCCCACGGCAAGGTCGGTGTGCGGGTCACGATCGGAGACCGGCAGGCAAACGACGCCTTTGTGACATCGGCCGCACGCTTCCGCCGAAAGCCCCCGGTCACATCTCGCGTTTGAGGTGCGATCAGCACAAGAGGCCTTGAGGCGAGCGAGGGAGCCTTACCCCTGCTCGTCCTGCGGCAAGTTCATGGCCCCACGAGACCGGGCGGCTGCCCGCGTCGGGCTTGCGGCAGCACCTCCACGAACTATCGCGGCAGATCGCAGCATGGGACCGATGGTGGGTCACGGCGTGGGGATGTTGCTGAGGTAGGCGCGGGCCGCTCCCGATGTCTCGTCATGCCGGCCGAGGACCAGCAGGTCAGGTCCCGGCGGCGCTCCGTGCAGGGGCCGGTAGGTGAGGCCCGGCAGGGTGATGCGCTCCGTCGCAGTGGGGACGAGGGCCACGCCCGCACCAGCCGAGGCGAGGGCAAGGACTCCGAGAGTGCTGCCGACCAGGCGGACCCGGGAGCGGTCCTCCTCGGGGGCGGGCCAGAGCCGGGAGAGGATGGTCTCGTCCTCCTCACGGCTCGCGAAGATGATGAGGTCGTGGGCTGCCAGAGAAGCGGTGGTCACTGCGGTGGCGGAAGCCAGTGCGTGGTCGGAGCGCAGAGCGACGGACAGCGGGGTGAGCGCGCGGCGGGTGACGTGCAGGCCGTCGGTGTCACCGAGGCCGAGGTCGGGGCAGTAGCCGATGTCGAGTGAGCCGTCGCGTACCCCCTGGATCTGGGCGGCGGGTGGAAGCTCGGTCAGGGTGAGCCCCACCCGGGGGTGCGCCCGGTGGAAGTCGCGTAGGTCGTCGGAGAGGACGCCCTGGAGCACCGCGACGCCGGAGAACCCGATCCGCACCGCCCCCGTCTCGCCGCGCACCGACTGGCGGGCGACCTGCAACGCCCGGCCGGCCTGCGCCAGGGCACGTCGGGCCTCGGGAAGCAGCAGTTCGCCGGCCTCGGTCAACTCGACGCGTCGGCTCGTCCGTGTGAACAGGCGTCCGCCCACCTCACGCTCCAGATCCTGCACCTGGGCACTGAGAGTGGACTGGGTGACGTGCAGCAGGGCAGAGGCCCGGCCGAAGTGCCGTTCGTCGGCAACGGCGACGAAATAGCGCAAGTGCCGCAGCTCCACCGGCCACCTCTCACTCATCATCGCTGTTATCGATCGGTTGATCGTATCTTTCGGTTGGACCCATCGCTCAGGTGAACGCACGCTGGACGCATGAACGTGACATCTCAGGACCGACAGGACATTGCCGATCTCATGACCGGGTGGATCCACCGGGACCTTGGTGAGTGGGAACGGCTGAAGGGCCTCTTCCACCCCGACGGCCGGATCGAGATCACCTGGTTCGAGGGGCCGGCGTACGAGTTCGTGGATGCCTCCGCCCGGATGGGAGCCTCCTCCTTCCGCACGAAGCACCTGATCACCGCCCCTGTGGTGACCTTCTCCGCCGACGGTACCCGCGCCGTCAGCGAGACCAACGCCGTCATCATCGGAGAGAACGTCGACCTCCACCTCGGCTGCAACGGTCACAACCGCTTCATCGACCGCCTGGAGAAGCGGGACGGGGTGTGGCGCATCAGCGACCGCAAGAGCATCTACGACTTCGGCACCTTCACCTTCCCTGCCGGGATCGTCGACATCGACGCGGAGATTGTTGCCCGGTACCCGCGTGAGTACGCCGCCCTCGCCTACCTGCTGGAGGCCGGCGGATTCCCGGTGAGCCGGGTCTTCGCGACCAAGGGCAGTGACCTGGAGCGCGACATCAAGGAGTCCGCCTTCGCCTGGCTGTACGAGCAGGCCGAGAAGTGACAGCCACTGCGGCGAACGAGGAAAACCGAGGAACACGATGAAGCTGATCACCATTGAGGAACACACGCTGCACGTCGGTGTGGCCAAGGCGTCCGCCGCCCAAACGGCCGGGGTCAGCCCGGGCTTTGCTGCGTCCTACGCCCCGGCGAGCGGCCTGCCCTACAGCCCGTCGGCCGAGGTGCTGGAAGACCTGGACGAGGGCCGGCTCGCCGCCATGGACGCCGACGGCATCGACATGCAGGTGCTGTCCAACCTCACCACGCAGTACTTGCCCGCCGACGTGGCACCGGCGCTGGTCCGCGACGTCAACGACCGCCTCGCGGCAGCCTGCGTCCGCCACCCCGACCGGTTCGCTGCCTTCGCGTCCCTGCCCACCACCGCCCCCGAGCACGCCCCGGACGAACTCCGGCGCGCGGTGCGGGAACTGGGCTTCGTCGGCACCCTCATCCACGGCCGCACCGACGACGAGTTCCTCTCCGCGGAGCGTTTCGCCCCGATCCTGCGCACCGCCGCCGAACTGCGCGTGCCCGTCTACCTCCACCCCGCCCCGCCGACCCGCGTCACCGCTGCCGACAACTACGAGGCCGGCCTGGACCAGGTGGTCGCCACTCGGTTCGCGACGGCAGCGTGGGGCTGGCACAACGAGTCCGGCATCCACTTCGTCCACCTGGTACTCAGCGGCGTCCTCGACCGCTACCCCGAGCTGCAGTTCGTCCTCGGCCACTGGGGCGAGGCTGTCCCCTGGTACCTGGACCGTCTCGACGAAGCCCTGCCACGCAAGGCCACCGGCCTCGACCGGACCATGGGTGAGTACGTCCGCCAGAACACCTACTACACCCCCAGCGGCATGTTCACCGCTCCTCATCTGCGCTTCTGCACCGACCTCCTCGGTACGGACCGCATGATCTACTCAGTCGACTACCCGTTCGTCGGCAATGCCGGATCCCGCGCCTTCCTTGCCGACTCCGGACTCTCCGAGGACGCCCAGCACGCCATCGCCCACAGCAACGCCGAACGCCTCCTCCGCCTCTGACCCGACCCGGACGGAATACGGGGGAGAGGGTCGGAGGTACGGCAACGCTTCAGCGGTCAGCCGATGACCGGACAACTCGGTGTCGGCCATCGACATGTGTATAGCGCATGGCCGGCTAGAGCTCGAGTTCGCGCTGAACGAATTGCTTGAAACTCGTCGGCTTTCGACCGAGTAGCCACGTGAGCACATTGGGGTTTCCGATGAAATCGTGACTGCTGTAGCGCCTGCTGATTGCTCGTGCCGCGTCTGTGTGGTACGGAAAGCGGGTTTCGTGGTCAGCTCCGAGAGATGCTGCTGTGAATTGGTCGGCATCGATGTGCTGGGCAGACACCTTGCGGCCCAGCACATCGGATACGATCTGCGCGAGGTCGTGTGCCGTGCAGCGCCCAGGGGCGACCAGCTCATAGGTCGCCCCTGCGTGGCTCTCGCTGTCGGCGAGAACAGCGGCGGCTACCTCGGCCACGTCGCTCAGATCGACCATCGACTGGTATCGATCGAGTGCCCAGGAGAGGAGGAAAACGCCTTGCTCCACCGCAGGCTTGAGCCTGTGACGCATCATGTAGTTGGCGGGCTGGAGGATTGTGAACTCCAGGCCGGAGGAAAGCAAGTATTCCTCGAGATCGCGTTTGATCTCATGCTGGGTGAGATCGGTGAGAATCGCATGAAGCACCGAACTGAACACAAAGTGCTCCACGCCGGATTCACGTGCGGCGTCGATAGCCGCAAAGCCCATCTCGCGTTCCTTGGGGTGGAGAGTCGGTCCGACGTAATAGACCTTCTCCACCTCGCGCATGGCGCACGTCATTACGCCGGGCTCGGTGATGTCCCCGACAATGACATCGGACACGCCGGCCGAACGAAGAGACTGTGCTGATTCCTCGGAGCGTACGCAAACACGAAGTTTCTGCCCGGCAGTCAGGAGTCGCGGGATCAAGAACTTTCCTTGATTGCCGTTAGCCGCGGTAACCAGTATCACGAAACCATCCCCTTTTGTGCTTTCGTTCGTTGAGAGCTCGCCCGACGATGTCCTCACTCCGATGCGCGGCATGACGGAGCTGCTGGCCGGCCGTTCGGCAAAGGCCGGGTCCCCCCGGGAAGCGTGCGTGCTCCGGGGGGGTGCCCCTATGGGTTTGGTCAAGCTGATCGGGCGGGTTGGGGCTCGTAGAAGGTGCCGTCGCGGAGCATCGCAAAGAGGACATCGGCT
>NZ_JBHVWF010000207.1:0-10643 GCF_042882365.1 Streptomyces sp. NPDC058221
CTGCGTGAGCTGCCGGGGGTGGCGGCCGCGGCGGTCACCCCGACCGCCGCTGCCGGGGTCGAGCGCCTCGCCGCCTACCTGGTGCCCGCCGACGCGGCGACGGGCCTCGATCCCGGAGCCGTTCGGGACGCCCTGGCGGAGGTCCTTCCCGACCACATGGTGCCGTCCGCGTACGCGACGGTGGAACGGCTGCCGCTCACGCCGAACGGCAAGCTGGACATCGACCGCCTGCCGCCCGCGCATCCCGTGCCGGCCCGGGGCGGGGCAGCGCGCACGCCCGACGAGGAGCGGATGTGCGCCGCGTTCGCGCTGTGCCTCGGTCTGCCGGAGGTGGGCCGGGACGACAGCTTCTTCCTGCTCGGCGGCCACTCACTGATGGCGACCCGTCTGGTGGGACTGGTCCGGGGCGAGTTCGGCGTCGAGCTGCCGATCCGGTCCCTGTTCGAGTCGCCGACCCCGGCCGGACTCGTCGCGCTGCTGGACACCGCGCCGCCCGCCCGCCCGGCCGTGACCGCGGTGCTGCCCCGCCCGGAGCGGCTGCCGGCCTCGTTCGGGCAGCAGCGGCTGTGGGTGACGGAGGCGATGGGCGACGCCGGAACGGCGTACCACGTACCCCTCGCGCTGCGGCTGTCGGGCCCGTTGGACAGGGACGTCCTGGCCAGGTCCCTCGGTGATGTCATCGCCCGGCACGAAAGCCTGCGTACGGTCTTCGCGGAGGACGCGCAGGGTGTGCTGCAGCGCGTGCTGCCTGCCGCCACGGCCGGGTCGCCGATGGTGGTGCGGCAGGCCGGTGACTCACTCGACGTGCGACCCGACTCCACCCCCTTCGCGCTGGGCACGGAACTGCCGCTGCGCGCCCAGCTGTTCCCGGCCGGCGCGGACGAGCACGTCCTGGTCATCGTGCTCCACCACATCGCCGCCGACGGCTGGTCGATGGGCCCGCTGCTGCGGGACCTCTCCACTGCGTACGCGGCTCGCGCCTCGGGCCGGGCGCCCGAGTGGGAGCCGATGCCGGTGCAGTACGCCGACTACGCGCTGTGGCAGCGTGCGCTGCTCGGCGATCCCGGGCAGCCGGACAGTGTCGCGGGCCGGCAGCTCGCGCACTGGTCGGCAGCCCTGGACGGGCTTGCCGAGGAGAGCGGATTCCCTGCGGACCGCTCCCGCCCGGCCCGTTCGTCGGGTCGTGGCGGACGGGTACCGGTCATGGTCGGCCCGGCCGCGCACCGCGCGCTCGTCGAGCTGGCCGCCGACAGCGGGGCCAGCGGGTTCATGGTGCTGCACGCCGCGCTCGCGGCACTGATGACCAGGCTGGGTGCGGGGAACGACATCGCGGTCGGTACGCCGGTGGCGGGCCGCACCGACGAGAGTCTCGCCGAGCTGATCGGGTTCTTCGTCAACACCCTGGTACTGAGAACCGACACGTCGGGGGCGCCGACGTTCCGGGAACTCGTGGCGCGCGTCAGGCGGGCCGATCTCGCGGCCTACGCGCACCAGGACCTGCCCTTCGAGCGCGTCGTGGAAGCACTGGCACCGGAGCGCTCCGCGTCCCGCCACCCCCTCTTCCAGGTCATGTTCAGCCTCAACAACACTCCGCTGCCGCGCCCCGTGCTGCCCGGTCTCGCGGTCAGCCACGAGACCTCCGTGCGAGGCAGCGGCGCCAAGTTCGACCTCACCTGGGACCTGGCCGAACGGTACGACAACGCGGGCGCGCCCGCCGGGATCGAGGGAGAACTCGAGTTCAGCCAAGACCTCTTCGACCGGGCCACGGCCGAGCGGTTCGCCGGGCACTTCTCCCGGCTGCTCACCGCGTTGCTGGCCCACCCCGACCGGCCCGCCGACGAGGCCGGATTCCTGACGCCCGCTCAGCGTGCCTCCGCACTCGACGAGTTGCCGCGGCCGTCCCGGTCCCGGCCGGCCGGCGGTTCGCCCGGCACCGGCGCGCGCACCGGATCGGACTGGACGGTGCTGGACGTCCTCACCACACGTGCCGCCCTGCAGCCCGGCCGGACCGCTGTGGTCGCGCCCGACGGACGGCTCACCTTCGGGGAGCTGCTGGCCGGCACCGAACGGCTGGCGCGGCGCCTGTGCGTGGCGGGCGTCGAACGGGGCGACCGGGTGGCCGTGGCCCTGCCGCGCACCTCCGGGCACATAGTGGCGTTGCTGGCCGTGCTGCGGGCCGGGGCGGTGTACGTACCGCTGGACCTCTCCCAGCCGCTGACCCGCAACAGGTCGGTCCTCGACACGGTCGCGCCCCGGCTGCTGCTGACCGGCCCCGGAACGGACGACGCCCTGACCGGGGCGACGTCCTGCCTGCTCCTGGACGAGCAGACTCCGTGGGACGCGCACGACGAGGGCTCTCTGCCACCCCTGCCGCGCGCCGGGGACGTGGCCTATGTGCTGCACACCTCGGGGTCCACCGGCCGGCCCAAGGGGGTCACGGTGGAGCACGGCGCGCTTGCCAACCTGTACGCGGGACACCGCGAGCGGCTGATGGAGCCCGCGGAGGCGTTCAGTGACGGCCGCCCGCTGCGCGTCGCCCTGACAGCGGCCCTCACCTTCGACGCCTCCTGGGACCCGCTGCTCTGGATGATCGCCGGCCATGAGCTCCATCTGGTGGACGACATCGCCCGGCGTGATCCCGAGTCCCTCGCCGCCCTGGTCCACGACCGCGCGATCGATGTCATCGAGACCACCCCGTCCTTCCTGGAACAGCTGGCGGCCAACGGGCTGTTCGCCCCGGGCAGGCGCCGTCCGCAGGTGGTGGCACTCGGCGGCGAAGCCCTGGGCGAGCGGCTCTGGGAGGAACTGGCCGCGCTGCGGGACATCACCGTGTGGAATCTCTACGGGCCCACCGAGACCACGGTCGACAGCGTGATGGGGCGGGTCACCTTCGGCGCCTCGCCGCACCTGGGCAGTTCCGTCGCGGGCACGCGTGCCCGGGTCCTGGACGCGCGGCTGCAGCCGGCCGCTCCGGGCGCGACGGGCGAACTCTACATATCCGGCAAGGGACTTGCCCGCGGCTACGAGAACCTCCCGGCCGCCACGGCGTCCCGCTTCCTCCCCGACCCGTACGGGGTTCCCGGCGCCCGGATGTACCGCACGGGTGACCTCGTGCGGCGGCGGGATGGGCGGCTCGTCCACGTGGGGCGGGCCGACGGCCAGGTCAAGGTGCGGGGGTTCAGGGTCGAGACCGGCGAGATCGAGAGCGTGCTGCGCGGCCACCCCGATGTGGTGCAGTGCGCGGTCGCTGTCCGCCCCGGTGCGGACGGCGTCGGGCAGCTCGCCTGCTGGGTTGTACCCCGCACCGGCCGCGAGGTCCCGGCGCGTGAACTCCGCTCCTTCGCGGCGGAGCGGCTGCCCGCGTACATGGTGCCGGGCACCGTGTTCCCCCTCGCCTCGATGCCGCTGACCGCGCACGGCAAAGTGGACTTCCGGGCGCTTCCGCAGGGCGGGGCCGCCCCGTCCGGCCGTGGGGCGGATCCGTTGGCGGCACAACCGCCGCGGTCACCGCGGGAGGAGATCCTCTGCGCACTGTTCGCCGAGTGCCTGGGGCACGAACACGTCGGCAGGGGCGAGGACTTCTTCGACCTGGGCGGGCACTCGCTGCTGGCCACGCGTCTCGTCGGCCGCATCCGCGCCGCCTTCGGTGTGGAACTCCCGGTGCGCACCCTCTTCGAGTCCACCACCCCTGCGGCCCTCGCCGACCGTCTGGACGAGGCGGGCGGCGCACGGCCGCCGTTGCGTCCGGCAGCACGGCCCGCCCGCCCAGCACTGTCCGCCGCCCAGCAACGACTCTGGTTCCTGCACGAGTTGGAGCCGGATGGCGCCTCGTACCACATCGCCTTCGCGGTGGAGCTGGAAGGCGCCGTGGACTGCACGGCCCTGCGTCAGGCGGTCACGGACCTGGTCGCGAGGCACGAGAGCCTGCGGACCGTGGTCGGGGTGAGCGACGGCGAGCCGTTCCAGGCCGTGCTCCCGCCCTCCGACGCCCGCCCCGCCATGCCGGTCACTCCGGTGACGGAAGCGGACCTGCCGGACGCACTGCGGGATGCGGCGGGGCGGACATTCGACCTGGCGCACGGGATCCCGCTGCGCGCCGAACTCTTCCGCACCTCGGAAGAACGGCACACGCTGCTCGTCGTCGTGCATCACATCGCGGCCGACGGATGGTCGATGGGGCCACTGGCACGGGACCTGGCCCGGGCCTACGCGGCGCGGACGGCCGGGCAGTCGCCGGACTGGACCCCGCTGCCGGTGCAGTACACGGACTACGCCCTCTGGCAGCGCGAGCTGCTGGGCACCTCCGACGCACCCGACTCCCTGCTGTCCACCCAACTGGCCTACTGGAGGGCCGAGATGGCGGGCGCACCGGAGGAGACACCCCTGCCCACCGACCGTGCTCGGCCCGCCGTGCCGAGCGGCCGGGGCGGTTCGGTCGCCTTCCGTGTCCCGCCCGCGACGACGGCGGCCCTCGGCCGGCTCGCCAGGAAGTCCGCCACCAGCACCTTCATGGTGCTGCACGCCGCACTGGCCGCGGTGCTGCACCGGGTCGGTTCGGGTGAGGACGTCGTCATCGGAACGCCGGTGGCGGGACGGACCGACGAGGCGCTTGAGCCACTGGTCGGCTTCTTCGTGAACACCCTGGCGCTGCGCGCCGATGTGAGCGGCGACCCGGCCTTCCGGGAACTGCTGGCACGGGTGCGGGACACCGATCTTGCCGCCTACGCCCACCAGGACCTCCCGTTCGAACGCCTCGTGGAGGAGGTCCGGCCGGCCCGTTCGCTCAGCCGCCACCCGCTCTTCCAGGTCATGCTCACCCTGAACAACACGCCGGCGCCCCGGCCGGAGCTGCCCGGTCTGCGGACGAGGATCCATGAGGTCGACACCGCGGCGGCCAAGTTCGACCTGTCGTTCGGCTTCACCGAACGGCCGGGCACCGGCGAGGACGGTGCGTTCCTCGACGGCACGCTCGAATTCGGCCGGGATCTCTTCGACAGCGCCACCGCCCGTCGCATCACCGAGTGGTTCCTCACCCTGACCGCCCACGCTGTCGACGCGCCGGACACGCCGGTGGGCGACCTGGCGTTGTCCACTCCGGCCGAGCGCTCCCGCCTCCTCGCGCTCGGGGACGGCGGCGTGCCCGGCAGCGAGGGAGCCACCGTCCTGGACCGGTTCGCCGAGAGCGTCGCCGCGCACCGCGGCGCCGTCGCGGTGGCCGCCCCGGACGGCGAGGCCACATTCGCGCAACTCGAGGCCCGCTCCGACCGCGTCGCCGCACTGCTGTACGCCGAGGGTGTCCGGGCGGGTGCGTGTGTGGCCGTGCTGCTTCCCCGGTCCGTCGACTCCGTCGCCGCGCTGCTCGGTGTGCTGAAGGCGGGTGCGGTCTACGCCCCGCTCGACGCGAGCCTGCCGGCCGGGCGCATCGGGGCGGTACTGGACGACGCCTGGCCGGCCCTGGTCGTCACCGCCGAATCCACCGCCGAGCGGGTGCCCGGCCCGTGGCGCCGGCTGGTGCTCGACGCCGGCGACGGTCCCGGGCCACAGGAGGTGCCCCGCACTCCCCCGCCGTCGGCCCGTCCGGCACCGGGCGACGCCGCGTATCTGCTCCACACCTCCGGCTCCACCGGCCGCCCCAAGGGCGTGCGCGTGGGACACGGCTCGCTGGCCCGTCTGCTGGACCACCACCGCCACCAGGTGTTCGCCCCCGCCGTACGGGCGCGCGGCGGCCGGCGGCTGCGGATCGCGCTGACCGCGGCACTGTCCTTCGACGCGTCCTTCGACCCGGTGCTCTGGATGGTCGACGGTCATGAGCTCCACCTCCTGGACGACGACACCCGGCGCGACTCCGAGGCGCTGGTGGACGTGGTGGCCCGCCGCGGACTCGATGTGCTGGAGTCGACCCCCACCCATGCCGGCCAGCTGCTGGAGGCCGGGCTGCTCGCCCCGGGAGCAGTTCATCGTCCGACCGTCCTGATCCTGGGCGGCGAAGCGGTGCCGGCCGCTCTGTGGACGACACTGTGCGGGATTCCCGACGTCCAGAGCTGGAACTTCTACGGGCCGACGGAAGCCACCGTCGACACCCTGGTGGCCAGGATCGCGGACACCGCACGCCCGGTACTCGGCGGACCCGTGACCGGCACCCGGGTCGCTCTGCTCGACGGGAGGCTGCATCCGGTGCCGCTGGGTGTGACGGGGGACCTGTACCTCTCGGGCGACAGCCTCGCCCACGGCTACCACAACCGGCCGGCCGAGACCTCGCGCAGCTTCGTGCCCGATCCGCACGGTCCTGCGGGCGCCAGGATGTACCGCACGGGCGACCGGGCGCTGCGCACGCCGGACGGCTCCCTGCTCTTCGCGGGCCGTACCGATGCCCAGATCAAGGTGCGCGGCTTCCGGGTCGAGCCGGACGAGGTCGCTGCCGTGCTGACCGCCCATCCCGATGTCGTACGGGCCGCGGTCGTCGCGCACGAGGACGGTGCGGCGGGCACACAGCTGTCCGCCTACGTGGTCTGGTCCGGAGCGGGCGACGACGGTCCCGTCGCGGATGCCGGGCGCCTCGCGGCTCTACGGCAGTACGCGCTGCGGCAGTTGCCCGGCTACATGGTCCCCACCGGCTGGCAGCCACTGGAGCGTCTGCCGGTCACCCCGAACGGGAAGCTGGACCGCGGGGCCCTGTCCCGACCGGCGCCCCTCGCCGCGGTGGACACCGGTGGCCGCAGTCCACGCAATCCGCGGGAGGACGTGCTGTGCACCCTGTTCGCGGAGGTGCTCGGCGCCGAACGTGTCCTGATCGACGACGACTTCTTCGCGCTGGGCGGCCACTCACTGCTCGCCACCCGGCTGATCGGCCGTATCCGGTCGGCCCTCGGCGTCGAGCTCAGCATCCGCAGCCTGTTCGAGGCGCCCACGGTCGCCGGGCTCGCCGAACGGCTCCTCGACGGGGCGCGGGACAACCCGCTGGCCACGCTGCTTCCGCTGCGGGCCACCGGCGCGCGCCCCCCGCTCTTCTGCGTCCACCCGGCAGGCGGACTCGCCTGGTCCTACGGCGGCCTGCTGCCCCATCTCGATCCCGGTCAGCCGGTGTACGGGCTGCAGACGCCCAACCTGGACGGCAGCGAGCCGTTCCCCGACAGCATCGAGTCGATGGCCGCCGTCTACGTCCGCGAGCTCCGCGCCGTCCAGCCGAGCGGGCCGTACCACCTCATGGGGTGGTCCTTCGGCGGCAACGTGGTGCAGGAGGTCGCGGTCCAGCTCCAGGAGGCCGGCGAGCGGGTGGCGCTGCTCGGCATTCTGGACGCCTTTCCGCTCGCCCCGCTGGACGACCTCGACAACGCGGACCGGGACACCGTGTTCCGGGCGCTGCTGGCCAACATGGGTGTCGGCGACGAGGCGCTGGGCGGGGACGGCGCGGTCGAGGCGAGTGCGGTCCGTGACGCGTTCCGCCGCAGCGGCAGTCCGCTCGGCTCGCTGGAGCCCGCCACCATCGACGCGATGGTGGACAACTTCGCGGGCCAGGCCCGGCTCATGCGGAAGTACACACCGCGCCGGTTCGAGGGCCCGGCCCTCTTCTTCACCGCCACCGAGGGCCGCTCCGACGACACCTTCGGACGCGAGCTCTGGAATCCGTACATCTCCGGCCCGGTCGAGAACCACGACGTCGCGTGCGCGCACGCCCAGATGATGCAGCCCGCCGCACGCGCGCAGATCGGCACCACCCTGGCCGCCGCACTGAGCGACAGCCACCCCACCTCACAGGGAGAGACGCGATGACCAACCCCTTCGACGACCCGCAGACCCAGCACCGTGTGCTGGTCAATGACGAGGAACAGCACGCCCTGTGGCCCTCGTTCGCCGAGATCCCGGCAGGCTGGCAGGCCGTGTACGGGCCCGCCGACCACACCGCATGCCTGGACTACGTCGAGGTGCACTGGACGGATCTGACCCCCAGAAGTGCTCGTATCTCCGTGGCGTGACCGGCTCCTCCACTCCGACCGCACGAGGAAAGGCAACGATGACGGAGCGGCGCAACCAGCCGGCGATACGTGCCGAGGGGCTCACCAAGAGGTTCGGGGACAGACAGGCCCTGGCCGGGGTGGACCTGGAGGCGGCGCCGGGCACCGTGCTGGGTGTGCTCGGGCCCAACGGCGCGGGGAAGACGACGGCGGTACGCGTCCTGTCCACCCTGCTCCGGCCGGACAGCGGCGATGCCTGGGTGGCGGGGCACGATGTGCGCAGGGATCCCGAGAGCGTCCGGAAGAATCTGGGCCTCTCCGGCCAGTACGCGGCGGTGGACGACAAGCTGACGGGGCGCGAGAACCTCTGTCTCGTCGCCCGGCTCTACGGAATGGGGCGGCATGCCGCCCGGCGCAGAGCCGGACAGCTCCTGGAGAGCTTCGATCTCCAGGGCGCTGCCGACCGGCCGAGCGGCAGCTATTCGGGCGGTATGCGCCGACGGCTGGACCTGGCCGGCGCCCTCGTCGCGCGTCCGTCCGTCGTCGTCCTCGACGAGCCGACGACCGGGCTGGATCCGCGGGGCCGGGCCGACACCTGGCGCTCCATCCAGGACCTCGTCGCGGGCGGCACCACGGTGCTGCTGACCACCCAGTACCTGGAGGAGGCCGATCAGCTCGCGGACACCATCGTCGTCATCGAGCACGGCCGGGTGATCGCCCGCGGCTCCGCGCTCGAACTGAAGGCTCTGGTGGGCGGCGAGCGGCTGTCGCTGAACGTGCCCGATCCGCACCTGCGGACCACCGCCGCGCAGATCCTGGACGCGCTGGGCCGGCACACACCGGTGCTGGACCAGCGGACGGGGCGGCTCACGGTCGCCACGGACTTCGGTGCCCACACCCTGGAGGACGCGCTCGGCCGGCTGCGGCTGTCCGAGATCCCGGTGAGCGACGTGGAGCTCGCCCCACCGACCCTCGACGACGTGTTCATGGCCCTGACGGGACACTCGGATCCGACACGCGGACCGGCCGATGAGCCGGTCGGCGCGGCCGTGGGCGGGGAGGGATCGCGATGACCGCGCTCAAACGGCTGTGGCGCGATGCCACCATCATCGCCGGGCGCAATCTGCTCAACCTGCGGCGGACGCCGGGGTCCGTGATCGCCGCCCTGGTGCAGCCGGTGATGTTCGTACTGCTCCTGGCGTACGTCTTCGGCGGCAGCCTCGGCGGAGCCGGTTACCGCACCTTCCTGATGGGCGGGATCTTCGCCCAGTCGGTCACCTTCAACGCGGCCTTCACCGCCCTGGGACTCGCCAACGACATGGACAAGGGCATGGTGGACCGGTTCCGCGCCCTTCCCATGCCCCGGCTCGCGGTGCTGCTCGGCCGCACCATCTCGGATCTGGCCATGAGCGCGGTCACCGTGTCCGTGACGTCGCTGTGCGGTCTCCTGGTGGGGTGGCGCATTGCCGCGTCAACGGCCGACGCGGTCCTCGCCTATCTGCTCGTCCTGCTCTTCGCGTTCGCCATGTCCTGGGTCGGGGCAACCATCGGACTGATGGCCCGGAGCGTGGAGGTCGCCCAGAGCGCCGGCCTGATCTGGCTCTTCCCCGTGACCTTCGTGTCGTCGGCCTTCGTCTCCACCCACACCATGCCGGGCCCCCTTCGCACCGTCGCCGAGTGGAATCCGGTCTCGGCCACGGCGACCGCGGTGCGGAAACTCTTCGGCAATCCGCCGCCCGCGGGCATGCCGATGAGCGAGGCGTGGCCCGTGGTCCACGCGCTGCCGTACGCGCTGCTCTGCGCAGGCGTCGTCATCGCCGTCTTCATGGCGCTCGCCCTCTCGCGCTTCCGCCGGATCACACTCGGCTGACCTGCCGTCGTTACCGAGGACAGGGAAGAGAGCCTGAGCTTCTGCCGGTATTTCCCGTGCTTGGACGTGCGCATGACGAACGGATTCACACCGGGGACTCAAGGAGACCCGAGGGCACCCACAAAATGGTGGCGATCTCCTCTCAGTGCGTCGCGCTTTGTATCCCGTCGGCCACTTCTCGTCAGCAACTGCCTGACCAAGGAAAGGTCCTTTGCCGACCGCGGCTTTAGCGGCGTATTGACAGGTCAGGACGTCAGAATCAGCGTAAAACGGATAACCCCAAGATTGGGGCTCCCCAATTGGCACATCGTGGGCTTAACTTAGGTGCCATGACCTCCCCCCGCTCCACCTACGGCGGCGGCTACTACGCCGCACCGTCGTTCCCCGACACTCCGATCTACGACTCGCTGGTCGCGGAGCGGGGCACCCCTCAGATCGCACCGATCCGAGTGCCCGCCGCCTACGACACCGGCAACAGCTATCTGCCGGCGCTCCCGTCGGCCCTGCCGGCTCTCCCGGCGGCGCCTTCGCAGCCGGGGCCGACGTACGGCTACCCGCAACAGGCGGCCCAGCAGGGGTACGCGCCGATGCAGCCGGCGCATCTGCAGCACGCCCCGGCGCCGTACATTCCGCAGCAGCCCTCCGCGGGCCGCGGCGGATACCAGGCGCCGCCG
This sequence comes from Streptomyces sp. NPDC058221, assembly GCF_042882365.1. Lineage (NCBI taxonomy): Bacteria > Bacillati > Actinomycetota > Actinomycetes > Kitasatosporales > Streptomycetaceae > Streptomyces > Streptomyces sp. NPDC058221. Next base: position 10,497 of record NZ_JBHVWF010000207.1, read on the forward strand.
CAACAGCAGCAGCGTCCCGCACCGGGTACCGGTTACGAGTCGATGCGTCCGGCGTCACCCCGGCCGGCTCCCGCGCAGCAGTCCCCGTACGAGGACCCGTACAACCGCCCGTACCAGGGCCGGGGGTACTAGGGGAACTGCGCACAG
>NZ_JBHVWF010000208.1:0-10574 GCF_042882365.1 Streptomyces sp. NPDC058221
GCGTACACCGCCTCGACCAGTGCCTCGCGGGTCGGGAAGTGGCGGTACAGCGTGCCGATCCCGAACCCGGCCTCGCGGGCGATGTTCTCGAGCGCGACAGCGCCGTCAGCGGCCGCGAAGGCGGCCCGGGCGACAGTGATCAGCTTCTCCCGGTTACGCCGCGCGTCGGCGCGGACCGGGCGCGCCGCTCCGCCGGACGGGTCGGCGGGAGCGCCAGTGGGTGTCGGTTCGGGCGAAATCAAAACGGAGGACCCTCCGGTAGTGCTACAGTCGACTAGGCGGAGGCTCCTCCGCTTTCCTCATCATCGCACGAGGACGGCATTTTCAAATGGCATCCAGCAGCACACCCTCCCCCGAGGTCACGGCCACCGGCGTCCTCCGTCCGGGAGGCGCGGGCCTGCTCGCGGGGCGCCCCGTCTCCCGTGTCGGATACGGGGCGATGCAGCTCGAGCGGCTGCACGGCGACCGCGACACCGCCATCGCGGTCCTGCGCCGCGCGGTCGAGCTCGGCGTGGATCACATCGACACCGCCCATTTCTACGGCGCCGGTCTCGTCAACGGGTTGATCCGTGAGGCGATCCGACCGGAGGACGGCGTCCTCGTCGTCAGCAAGGTCGGTGCCACCCCCGACTCCAGCGGCGGCCGCCTCCCGCTTCGTCTCGCACAGCGGCCCGAGGAGCTCCGGGCGAGCGTCGAGGACAACCTCATCGGCCTCGGTATCGACCATCTCCCCGTCGTGAACCTGCGCCGCGCCGACACGGGGCCCGGACTCCGGGCCGAGGGTGACCAGGTGGTCGACATCGACGACCAGCTCGCGGTGATGACCTCGATGCGCGACGAGGGCAAGATCGGCGCCATCGGGCTGAGCAGCGTGACCCTCGACAGACTGCGCCATGCGCTCCCTGCGGGCATCGTCTGCGTGCAGAACGCCTACAGCCTTGTCTCGCGCGCCGACGAGGACCTGCTCACGCTCTGCGTCGCCGAGGGGATCGCCTGGGTGCCGTACTTCCCGCTCGGCGGGACGTTCCCCGGCATCCCGAAGGTGACCGAGGAGCCGGCCGTCCACACCGCGGCACAGGCCCTCGACAGCACACCGTCACAGATCGGCCTCGCCTGGCTGCTCCACCACGCCCCGAACACCCTCCTCATTCCCGGCACCGCGGACGCCGGCCACCTCGAGGCGAACGTCGCGCTGGGCGCGATCACCTTCGACGACGCGACACTGGCCGCGCTCGACGCCGTCCCCTCGCGCTCCGCGGACTTGCCGATCGGCTGACCCGGGACAGCAGCTGGATCAAGAACGCAGCGGCCTCCGCACCGGAAGTCATCCTCCGCCTTGCCCAGAACCTGTCGCGCAATGATGCGAGCCCGATGGGATGTCATTTCCGTCCCGCAAACGTGCGCGTGGAAGGAGCCCCATGACCGACCGACGGATTACGGAGATCACCCCATTCCGGCCCGTGGTACCGGATCACGAGATCAACGACCTGAGGGAACGCCTCAGCCGAGCCCGGCTCCCTGAACAGGAGACGGCGCCCGGCTGGGCGCAGGGCGTCCCCCTCGACTACCTCACCGAGCTCATCCGCTACTGGCGCGACGAGTACGACTGGCGGCGCCTGGAGGGCGAGCTGGCCTCGCGCGGACAGTCGCACGCGGTCGTCGACGGCCTCGGCATCCACTTCCTCCATGTCCGGTCCTCACGACCGGATGCTCGTCCGCTGCTGATCACGCACGGTTGGCCGGGCTCGGTCGTCGAGACCCTCGACGTGATCGACGCGCTCACCGAGCCGGGCGACGGCGAGCCCGCCTTCCACCTCGTCATCCCGTCCCTGCCCGGATTCGGTTACTCCGAGAAGCCGGCCGATGCGGGGTGGGGCATCGAGCGCATCGCCGACGCCTGGGTCGCGCTGATGGCCCGGCTCGGCCACGACCGTTTCCTCGTTCAGGGCGGCGACTGGGGCGCCATGGTCACGATCACGATCGCCGTGCGCCACCCCGAGCGGGTTTCTATGATGCACACCCTTGTGCCGTGGGCTCCGCGCCCCGACGGATTCGACGACACCACCCTCACGCCGACCGAGCGGCGCTGGCTCGAGGAGTACGCCGAGTTCGGGCGCTCGGGGCGCGCCCACGCGCTCCAGCAGTCCACAAGCCCGCAGACGATCGGATACGCGCTGGTCGACTCGCCGACCGCCCAGCTCGCCTGGATCGCGGAGAAGTTCTTCGAGTTCTCCGACTCGGAGACCAACCCCGAGGAGGCGGTGTCCCGGGACCGCATCCTCGACGACGTCTCGCTGTACTGGTTCACCCGCACCGGTGCGTCCGCGGCCCGGCTGTACTGGGAGAGCTTCCGCGGTCTCGGCATGCCGGACCAGAACATTCCCGTGACGGTGCCGGCTGCCGTGACGGTCTTCCCGCGCGACCTTCAGAAGCTGCCCCGCTCATGGGTCGAGGAACGCTACCGCGACCTGCGCTACTGGAGCGTGGCCGAGCGAGGGGGCCACTTCCCGATGCTCGAAGTGCCCGAAGCCTTCTGCGCGGAGACCCGTGCGGCATTCGCCCACGCTCCGGCGTGACGGCGGGGGCCGCGTCTTGCGGCCCGCCTCGTGTGCCTGTGTTGAGGTAGGCCGCGAGGATGGAGAGGACGGCCGCCTGTCGGCCGGGGGATGCCGGCTGACGCGAGCCCACGCCCACTCCGGTTCGCCACGCATGCCCAGACGAACGACGTCGTGCGCCAGCATCATCATCGGGTCGTGGGCGGCACTACCGACGGAGACGAGACGACCTGCCCGTCGAGATCCTGGGCCGGACTCGGTCGGACCGGGTGATGCGCCGCCCGACTCCACCACGGGTCTACGACCCCAAGAGCTCGTAACACGATCTTGCTGATGTTGGCCGGCGGGGCGTTACCGGTGTGATGATTCGGCTCCTGCCGTCCGGTGCCGAGCCGAAGCCGGTGTGGCTGTGGTGGTCCAGGACCGGCGCCACCGCCAGCGAGGTCGACCGATGCCGGCAGGCGTTCCTGCGACGGTTCGACGTCGAGCACACCATCAGGATGATGAAGCAAACCCTGGGCTGGACCGCTCCCCGTCTTCGGAACCCGGAGGCCGCCGACCGGTGGATCTGGGTGATCGTCGCTGCCCACACCCAGCTCCGCCTCGCTCGTCCGCTCGTTCGGGACCTCCGGCATCCCTGGGAGAAGCCGGCCCCGCCCGAACGTCTCACCCCGGCCCGTGTCCGGCGGGGGTTCCGGAACATCCGTCCAACGGCCGCCACACCAGCCGGTGCGCCGAAACCCTCCCGCCCGGCCCCGGCCGGCCACCAGGGACGAAGAACCGGCGACCCGCCAGACGCCGCGCGCTGATCCACCAGGGATCACGGGACAGCCCTTAAGCGGCGGCGAACAGCGACACCGCACAGCCGTCCGGGTCCAGCACCACCGCGTACCGCTGCCCCCACACGGCGTCCCACGGTTTCAGATGGCCCCGGTACCCGGCACCGGTCAGCTCGGCGTAGACCGAGTCGACCTCCGCCGGGCTGTCACAGAGAAAGGCCAGCCCGAGACGCTCCCCGTCCTTCGGCGCCGACCATTCGGGGTCGAACGAGCGGACGATGTCCTCGGTGTCCCACAGCAGGCGCTGTCCGCCCGGGAGCGTCACTTCGACATGGGGTGCGGATTCCGCGTCGGCGGGGATGTCGAGGCCGAGCCGGCGGTAGAAGGCGAGCGATGCGGCCAGGTCCGCGGTGGTGATGCCGATCGCGTCGAGTCGTGGAGTCATGGTCCGACCGTAGGCGGAGCGCCCGCCACCGGTCTTGTACGAATCGGTCATGCCCTCGCCCGTCCGGGGTGATTCCGGACGGCGAGCCGTGCCTGCTGCGCCGCCCGGAGCGCCCTCACGCCGTGTCGTGCGCACCCTCCACGTCCTCCAGGCACTCCCCCGGGGAGGTGCCCGGATCCGTCAGGGCCAGGCCGAGCGCGGCCCGTTCGGTGACCCAGCGGGTCGGGCGGTGGCGCGGGTCGCCGGTCGTCGCGTGCAGGGCCCGGTGCAGGTCCAGCATCCGGGCCGGGCCGATCCGGTCGCCCCAGGCCAGCGGGCCGACGGGATAGCCGAGACCGGTCGTGACCGCCAGGTCGATGTCGGCCGGGGCCGCCAGGGCGCGCTCCGCGATGGACGCCGACACCGACACGATCGAGGCGAGCAGCCGCTGGGCGACCGAGCCCGCCGTGTCCCGGACCACCGACACCGCGAACGGCTCGCCGCCGTCGGCCGCCCGGGACAGCACCGCGCGGGCGTCCCGCGCCGAAGCCGGTTCCGCCGCCGGTGTCACGGCCAGTACCCGGCGCCGCCCGGCCGCCGGCAAAGGGTCCACACCGAAGGTGCGACCTGCGGGCAGCCGGTGCGCGGCCACCGCCGAGGCGACCGTCGTGCCCCAGACCGGGACCAGCACCAGAGCCCCGGGGGACGGCTCGGGCCCGGAGTCGACCGTGGCGCCCGCAGCGGTCAGCGCCGCGCGCAGCGCGGCGGAGTCCCGTGCGTCCGACGCGCCGGCGAAGACGTGCACCGGCCGGTCCGCGTCGCCGGTGACCGGCGCCTCCGGTGCCGGGGCGGGCGCCTCGGGTCCGTACGCGAACCAGCCACGTCCGGTCTTGCGTCCGTGCAGCCCGGCCGCCACCCGGTTCGGGGTCAGGCAGGAGGGGCGCAACCGGTCCTCGTAGCGGAAGCCCTCCCAGATCGAGTCGGTCACCGCTGCGGTCACATCGAGTCCGGTGAGGTCCATCAGCTCGAACGGGCCCATGCGCAGGCCCAGTACGTCCCGTGCGATCCGGTCGATGCCCGCCGGGTCGCTCACGGTCTCCTCCAGCAGCGCGAGCGCCTCCGTCACCAGCCCGCGCCCGGCGTGGTTGATGAGGAAGCCGGGAGTGTCGGCGACCGTGACCGCGCGGTGCCCGCAGCTCTCCACGAGTGCCGTCAGCAGCGGCGGGATGCCGGGACGGGTGGCCGCGCCCGGCACGACCTCGACGATCCGCATCAGCGGTACGGGGTTGAAGAAGTGCAGACCGGCCAGCCGCGTCGGGTCCTTCAGCGCGGCGGCGATGCGGGTGACGGACAGCGAGGAGGTGTTGGTCGCGAACACGGCCGAGGCGGGCAGGACCTGCTCCAGCCGGCCGAGGACCTCGGCCTTGGTGGCGAGGTCCTCCCGTACGGCCTCGATGACCAGCTCGACCCCCGGGCCGTCGGCCCACGGGTCCGCCAGCGGGACCAGCCGGTCCACGGCGGCCGCCGCGTCCCCGGCGGACATCCGCCCCTTCTGCACGGCCCGCTCCAGCATGGAGCGTACGAAGCCTGCCGCCTCGGTCACCGCCTCGGTCCGTACGTCGCACAGCTCGACGGTGTGTCCGGCGGCGGCCGCCCACTGGGCGATGCCGCGGCCCATGGCTCCGGCTCCGACGATCCTGATACGCATGGCAGTTGGGGCCTCTCGTGTGAATCAAGCCGGGTTCGCGGGTGGCGGCCGGGCGGGACCGGGCGGACGGGGCGGTTCAGCGGAGGTACACCCGGTCCGGGTCGACATCCTCGCGCAGCAGCCGCAGTTCGTCCTCCGTCGGGGGCGGCACCTCCTCGACCGTGCCGGCGACCCGGAGGTCCCACCCGGTCGCCGCCCGGACCTGCTCGACGGTGACACCGGGGTGGACGGCCACGAGCCGCAGCTCCTCGCCCACCCCTTCGCGGGCCAGGATGCCCAGTTCGGTGATGACCCGGGTGACTCCGGCACCCAGCGGCCGGATGCCCTCCGCCAGGGCGCGGTCGGGGCCGGGCGTGGTGCAGAAGTCGAGCTCCGCGCTGAAGGAGCGGGGGTTGTGACGGCGCATCACCACGAAGACCTCACGGGAGCTGGCCATCACCTCGACGCCGCCGCCCGAACCGGGCAGCCGGACCGAAGGGCTGCCCCAGTCGCCGATCACCGAGGTGTTGAGGCTGCCCCAGCGGTCGATCTGGGCTGCGCCGAGGAAGCCGACGTCGATGTGGCCGCCCTGGAGCACACAGCCGAAGAGCATCGGCATCGGGATGACCGCCTCGGCCCCCGTGATGAGGACCGCGTCGGCGATGGTCTCCGGCAGGTGCGAGGGGTGGGCGCCGCAGACCCCCGACTCGTACACCACCTCGATGTCCGGGGCGACTGTCAGATGGGCCAGTTCGGTGGCGAGCGTCGGCAGCCCGATACCGGCGAACACCGTGCGGCGCGCGGCCAGTTCGCGGGAGGCGACGACGGAGAGCAGTTCGGACGAGGTGATGGTGCCCGGTGCGGTGGAGGTCATGACCCGTTCCTTCTCGTGTCCCGTGTGCGGATCGGTGGGGAGCCGGCAGGTGCTCACAGCCGCCGGCCGTAGTTGACCGGCTCGCTGAGCGCCTCGCCGACCGCGAGCCCCGCCCAGAACTCCGCGCCGAGCTTCTCGACGTACTCCGCGTGGTCCGCCGTCCCGCGTACCCACTCGTCCAGCCAGTCCTGGAGCCGCTGAGGATCCTTGCTGATGTGCGACCAGGCCCGGTAGAAGGCATTGTCCCGGTCGTAGTACCCCTGGGCGAAGGACGGATGCGCACCGCGCGGGCAGCAGACGACGGCGTCGACCGCGTGGGCGGGAATCAGGGTGCGGTTCGGGTCCGAGCGGATCACCGCGTCGTCCACGATCTCCTCCACGACGACGACCGCCTTCTTCGCCGCGTATACCGCCTCGGCCTGAACGCCGGTCAGCCCCCACATCTGGGTGTTGCCGCCGAGGTCGGCGCGCTGCGCGTGGATGATCGTCACGTCCGGGTTGACGGGCGGCACGACATAGATCTGTTCCGGCTCACCGTCCGGGCCCGGGTAGGGCGAGGTGACCTTGCGCAGATCGCTGTTGACGGACGGCAGATCGCTGCCCCCGTAGGAGCGCAGCGGATAGAACGGCAGCCGCTGGGAGCCGGCGAGGTAGCGGCAGATCATCCCGTAGTGGCTGTACTCCTCGAAGGCGAGCGGTGCCGGGTCGGCGCTCTCGATGCGGCGGCGGAGCTCACCGAGGGAACCGGCCGACGAGTTGCCCACGAAGGAGGAGACCAGTCGCGACACGCACCCCGCGGCGAGCATCTGGTCCACCACGATGTCCGCGGTCATCCGGACGACCGTCAGGTCCCGGCGGCCCTGGCGGATGATCTCGTGACCCGCGGCCGTCGGGATGAGATGGGTGAAGCCTTCGAGGCAGACGGTGTCTCCGTCGTGGACGAAGCCGGCGACAGCCGCCCTCATCGACATCGTCTTGTCTTTCCGGTCGGTCGTGGCCACGGTGCTCCTCTGCCGGTGCGTGCGCGTCGCCCTACCGTGTCAGTGGCCATTGATTCCCGTCCAATACCAAATTAAGGTCAGATCAAGACGTCTGATTAATCAATGACTGTTGAGGAGCGGGCCCGGCATGGAACTGCGCCATCTGTCCGCGTTTGTCGCCGTGGCCGATGAGCTGCACTTCGGCCGGGCCGCCAAGCGGCTCCGGATGGCCCAGCCGCCGCTGAGCCAGCAGATCCGGCAGCTGGAGAAGGAGCTGGGTGTCCAGCTCTTCGAGCGCAACACCCGCTCGGTGCGGCTCACCAGCGCGGGGGAGTCCTTCCTCCAGCCGGTACTGACCGTGCTCGACGACCTCGACATCGCGGTGCGGGCCGCGAAGGCCGCCGGCCGCGGCGAGTACGGACGGGTCAGTATCGGCTTCGCGGGCGCCTCCAGTCACGAGACCCTGCCCCAGCTGACCCGCGCGGTGCGCGCCGCCCACCCCGGCATCGAGCTGGTCATGACGGGCCAGACGTACGCCAACGTCGCGCTCGGGCGCGTCGCGGACGGCTCGCTCGACCTGGGGTTCGTCCGGCTGCCGGTGACCCAGCCGGGCGTGACCTGCCGGGTGATCGACGAGGAGGAGCTGGTGTGCGCGCTCCCCTCAGACCACCCGCTCGCCGCCCGGGACAGCGTTCCCATCGAGGTGCTGGCGGGCGAGCCGTTCGTCTCGTTCCCCGCCAACACCGGCTCCACCGTGCGGGACGCGATGGTCGGGGCCTGCGAGGCCGCCGGGTTCAATCCGAGAGTGGTGCAGGAGGCCCCCGACTCGTACACGATTCTGGCGCTGGTCGCCGCGGGTGTCGGGGTGACTCTCACCGTCACCTCCGTCCAGCACATCCAGCAGAACGGCCTCGTCTACCGACCGCTCGCCGGTCCGCCCATCCGGCGTCAGGCGGCCCTGGCCTGGCGGGCCGACAACCCGTCCGCCGCCCTGCGTGCGGTGCTCGCCGTCGCGGAGAACGCCCTGCCCACGCCCTCCGCGTGAGCGCTCCGCCCCATTGAGACGCACTGCGTCTTGAATCAAGGGGAACTGGATATTGGACCGACTCAGTCGCCGGGTGCGAGGCTCGCCCCACCCCTGTCGACTGTCGACGCAGCCCCGCTCCCGCCCCCTCCCCGGACCCCGCCCGTCTCCCCGTCCCCGGAAAGGTCCCGCCGTGCCCGACCAGAACGATGTCGTCATCTGTGAACCGCTGCGCACCCCCATCGGCCGCTTCGGCGGGGCGTTCGCCGGGCAGACGGCGGCCGCCCTTGCCGCGCGGGTCATCGCCGAGGTCGTCGCCCGGAGCGGAATCGATCCGGACCGGGTCGACGAGGTGATCCTCGGGCACGCCTACCCGTCCTCCGACGCCCCCGCCATCGGCCGGGTCGCCGCCCTCGACGCCGGGCTCCCCGAGTCGGTCACCGGCGCCCAGACCGACCGTCGCTGCGGCTCCGGGCTGCAGGCGGTCCTCGACGCCGCGATGCAGATCAGGGCCGGCTTCAGCGAGGTGGTGATCGCGGGCGGCGTCGATGTGATGAGCGCCGCCCCCTACTACACGCACGACGGCCGCTGGGGCATCAAGGGCCCCGGCCTCCAGCTGCACGACTCGCTCGCCCGGGGGCGGGTCACCGCGGGCGGCGTCAACCACCCGGTGCCGGGCGGCATGATCGAGACCGCCGAGAACCTGCGCCGCGAGTACGGCATCAGCCGGCTCGACCAGGACGCCCTCGCCCTGCGCTCGCAGCGGCGCGCCGGCCGGGCCGCCGCCGAGGGGCGGTATGCGGCGGAGACCGTCCCCATCACGGTGAAGACACGCAAGGGCGAAACGGTGGTCACCGCCGACGAGCATCCGCGCCCCGACACGACCGCCGAGCAACTCGCCGGGCTCCGCCCGGTCATGGGTAAGTCCGACCCCGAGGCCACGGTCACCGCGGGCAACGCCAGCGGCCAGAACGACGCGGCCGCCGCCTGCCTGGTGACCAGTGCCGCCACCGCGGAACGGCTCGGCCTCACCCCGCTCGTGCGGCTGGTCTCCTTCGCCCGTGCCGGAGTGCCCGCGGCGACCATGGGCATCGGCCCCGTCCCCGCCACCCGCGCGGCGCTCGCCCGCGCCGGACTCACCCTGGGCGACCTCGACCTGATCGAACTCAACGAGGCCTTCGCCGCCCAGGTGCTGGCGTGCACCCGCGAACTGGGGCTCGGCGAGAAGGACCACGAGGAGCGGATCAACGTGAACGGTTCCGGCGTCTCCCTCGGACACCCGGTCGGCGCCACCGGCGCCCGCATCCTCGCCACTCTCACCAGGGAACTGCACCGCCGCGAGGCCCGCTACGGCCTGGAGACCATGTGCATCGGCGGCGGCCAGGGGCTCGCCGCGGTCTTCGAGCGCATCGCGGTCTGACGCCTGTCGTATCCCGCCGGACATGCCCCGGCGGCGCCGCCCACCGGGCCGCACCGGAGGGATCGGCGAAGTCCGCGTGCGTGGCCGAGTCGCTGACCCACCTCTACCCGTGACGTGACCTGATGTGCGTGTGCGGCTGCCCCGCCGGGGTCAGGACCGGCGGGACAGCCGCACACGCACATCCAGGGGTCCTACCGGCCCGCGTGCACACGCTTGCGGTCCGGAGCCGCCGCCAGGTGGTCCGGCGCGGATTGCGGATCCGTGAGCCGGTTCAGCCGGGCCGGTACGTCGAAGCCGACCAGCAGCACCACGATCACCGTGCCCGCGAACGTCAGCACCGCCAACGCCTGCCCCAGGTCCATGCCGGAGGCGAGATGCGCGCCCAGGACCGGGGCGACGGCCCCGCCGAGAGCGCCCACGTTGTACGTGAAGCCGAGCGCGGCGCCACGGCTCTCGGTCGGGAAGTGCCCGCCGATGTAGCGCGGCAGCAGCCCGGAGATGCCGAAGCTCGTCGCCTGGAGCAGGAAGAGCAGGATGCCGAGCAGCAGCAGGTTGTTCTGCACGGCGAACACCGGATAGACGAAGGCGAGCGAGGCGAGCAGCGTCAGCGCGTACGCCTTCTTCGCTCCGATCCGGTCGCCGAGGAAGCCCGCCGCCCAGCAGCCCACCATGGTGCCGAAGCCCGCGAAGTACAGGACGTCGGTGACCTGGTCCGTGGAGTAGCCCAGCTCGGTCTTCAGATAGGTCGGCAGCAGGGCCTGGATCGGCCATGAGTACAGGAACGCGAAGAACAGCGTCACGATCATCGACAGGTACAGCACCCAGCTGCGC
>NZ_JBHVWF010000209.1:0-10561 GCF_042882365.1 Streptomyces sp. NPDC058221
TCCCAAAGCTTCACAGCACCACGATATTCACAGAGAACCCCGCATATCCACTGAAATAAATAGGAACAGTTGTTTACCCCCTGATACGGCACGGGCCCGCATCCCGGCACCGGGATGCGGGCCCGTGGTGCCGTATCAGGCGTCCAGGGCCGCCGAGACCACGGCCCTGGCCTCCTCCTGGACACGGCTCAGGTGCTCGCTGCCGAGGAAGGACTCGGCATAGATCTTGTAGACGTCCTCGGTGCCCGAGGGGCGGGCGGCGAACCAGGCGTTCTCCGTCGTCACCTTGATCCCGCCGATCGCCGCGCCGTTGCCCGGCGCCGAGGTGAGCACGGCGGTGACCGGTTCGCCCGCGAGGGTGTCGGCGCTGACCTGCTCGGGGGAGAGCCTCGCCAGCACCGCCTTCTGCTCACGGTCCGCCGGGGCGTCGATCCGGGCGTACGCGGGCTCACCGAACCGGGACGTCAGCGCGGCGTAGCGCTCGGACGGCGAGTCGCCCGTCACCGCGAGGATCTCGGAGGCGAGCAGCGCGAGGAGGATGCCGTCCTTGTCGGTCGTCCAGACCGATCCGTCCCGGCGCAGGAAGGACGCCCCGGCCGACTCCTCACCGCCGAACCCGAGCGAGCCGTCGGCCAGACCGTCCACGAACCACTTGAACCCGACCGGCACCTCCACCAGTTCGCGGCCGATGTCGGCGGCGACCCGGTCGATCATCCCGGACGACACCAGGGTCTTGCCGACGCCGGCCCCCGCGGGCCACCGGTCCCGGTGGGTGTACAGGTAGTCGATGGCCACGGCGAGGTAGTGGTTCGGGTTCATCAGGCCGGCGTCCGGGGTGACGATGCCGTGCCGGTCCGCGTCGGCGTCGTTGCCGGTGGCGATCTGGTAGCGCTCGCGCTCTCCGATCAGCGAGGCCATGGCGTACGGCGAGGAGCAGTCCATCCGGATTCTGCCGTCCCAGTCCAGCGTCATGAACCGCCAGGTCGGGTCCGTGAGCGGGTTGACCACGGTGAGGTCGAGCCGGTGCTGCTCGGCGATGCGGCCCCAGTACGCGACCGACGCCCCGCCGAGCGGGTCGGCACCGATCCGCACCCCGGCCGTGCGCACCGCGTCCAGATCGAGCACGGACGGAAGGTCCGTCACATAGCTGCCGAGGAAGTCGTACGTCCCGGTCGACGGGGCCGCGAGCGCGCGGGCGTACGGCAGCCGGCGCACGTCCTTGAGACCGTCCGTGATGATCTCGTTGGCCCGCTCCTGGATCCAGCCGGTCGCCGCGGACGCGGCCGGACCGCCGTTCGGCGGGTTGTACTTGAACCCGCCGTCACCGGGCGGGTTGTGGGACGGGGTGACCACCACACCGTCGGCGGGATGGTCCGTCCTGCCGCGGTTGTACGTGAGGATGGCGTGCGAGACCGCGGGTGTCGGGGTGTAGCCGTCGGCGGAGTCGATGAGCACGGCGACGTCGTTCGCCGCGAACACTTCGAGTGCGGTGACGCGCGCGGGTTCGGAGAGCGCGTGGGTGTCGGCCCCGAGGAAGAGCGGCCCGTCCGTGCCCTGCCGGGCCCGGTACTCACTGATGGCCTGGCTCGTCGCGGCGATGTGGTCCTCGTTGAACGCGGTGGCCGTCGAGGAGCCCCGGTGTCCCGAGGTGCCGAAAGCGACCCGCTGGCCTGCCTCGGCCGGATCGGGGTGCAGCGTGTAGTACGCCGTCACCAGCCGTGCCACATCGGTCAGGTCCTCGGGACGCGCCAGCTGTCCGGCTCGTGTGTGCGGCATCTGCCACTCCTCCGTATCGGTCGGTCGGTGCGATCTGCCCGCCGGATCATTTTCGCCGGTCGGCAGCGGTGGCGGGCGCCCGCCCCGCCGTGCGTACGGCCACCGCCGCCGCGTGTCCGGCGGGGACCGCGACATCGGTGACGGTCCAGCCCGCGGGGCCGGGCTGCGGATGCGGACCGGTGCCCAGGTGATCGTGCGAAAGACCGCCGGCCAGGCCGAACCCCGTCCCCTTCAGGTAGGCCTCCTTGCGGGTCCACGCCCGGACGAAGGCGGCCGGCCGCTGGTCCTCGGGCAGTTCGGCCAGCTCGCGGCGCTCCGCCGGGTGCAGCTGGTCCCCGATCTCCGCCACCGTCCGGGCCTGCGGGGTGGCCTCCACATCCGCCCCCACCGGCGTGCCGGCGAAAGCCAGCAGTGCGATGCCCCGGGTGTGCGACAGGGAGAAGTGCACACCGCCGTCGGTCGCGGGCCGGCCGTGCGGACCGCCGCAGGACGGACACGGCTCGCGCCTGAGCGGGACGGCGGCGGGGGCGACGCCCAGCCGGGCGCCGAGCAGCATCCGCAGCGCTACGTGCGAGGCCAGATAGCAGAGGCGGTCGGCCTCGACGACCAGACTTCCGGCGCGCCCGAGTTCCTCGTCGTCGAGGATGTCCGGCGCGAGCCGCCGCGCCCGTTCGCCCTCCTGCCGCGCGTCCACGAGCCACAACGAGGGAGCACCGGGCTCCCAGGAGGGCACCGGGCCCCGATAGCCGGTGTCGGTGGGTGCGAACTCGTGGGGCTGGTACACCGTGACGTCTTCCCTCGGCCGTGGCGGGTGCCGTGAGCGGGTGTCAACGGCGGAGCGGGCGTCCATATTCTATGGAGATCCCGACCGGCACAGACGTATGTTCGATCACAGGTGGCCAGGTCACACCGATCCCGAGGGGCGCGGGGGGCATTTCGGCCACCGTCCCGTCGAACAGGAGACACCGGATGCCATCGGACGACCGCCCGCAGTCCGCCACCGTACGGCTGAGGGAGGCCCGAGCACAGGACGCGACGCCTCTCACCCGGCTCTTCCTCGCCTCCCGCGCCGCGGCCATGCCGTACCTGCCGCGCGTGCACAGTGACGAGGCCACGCTGGACTGGATGACGCATGTCGTACTGCCCGGCACGGACGTCTGGGTGGCCGAACTCCACGAGGAGGGCGTCGGGCAGGAGATCGCCGGATTCGTCTCGGTCGACGGCGAAGAGCTGGAACAGCTCTATCTGAGCCCCGGTGTGTGGGGCCGTGGCATCGGCAGCCGGCTGCTGGCGAAGGCCAAGGAACACAGCCCCGAGCGGCTCGCGCTCTACGCGTTCCAGCGCAACGCCGGTGCGCGTGCCTTCTACGAGCGGCACGGCTTCACCGCTGCCGAGTTCAACGACGGCAGCCGCAACGAGGAGGGCGAGCCGGACGTACGGTACCGCTGGAGCGCGTCGGACTGACCCGGCGGGCGTGGCGGCGGACGGCTACGAAGCGGTGTCGAGGGTCTTGGCCCACTCGTCCACGGTGATGACCTCGCCGCGCCGGGCGAGGAGTTCGTTCAGGAGCATGTCGTGCAGGGCGGGGCTGGGGTCGGTGCAGGCGTCGGACAGGACGGTGACTGCGTAGTCGAGATCGGCCGCCTGCAGGGCGGTGGACAGGACGATGCCGCCGGTGGCGATGCCGGCCAGGACGAGATGACCGATGTCCTGTGCGGTCAGGATCTGGTGGAGGTTGTTCCCGGCGAAGGCGCTGACCCGGTTCTTGTGGACGACGGTCGGTCTCCCCGTCGGCGGGGGCGACATCGGGGTGAATGGCGGCGCCCGGGTCGTCCGCGGTGTAGAGGTGGGCCGGCAGCGAGCCGAACATCCTGTTGCGCGGGTGGGCGTCGGTGTGGCCCGGGCGCAGCCGGAGCGTCACATGGATGACGGGGACGCCCGCGGCGCGAGCGGTGGCGAGTGCGTGCGCGGCGCGCGGCAGGTAGTCATCGGGGCAGTGGGCGATGTGGCTGTGCTGGAGGTCCATCGCGAGGAGTGCGGTGCGGGCCATGGCAGGCGCCTTTCGATCAGGGAGCCGGTACGGGGGAGTTGGGGTGCGCGCGGCGCGCGGCCGCCGGGTGCTCCATGGCGCCTACGGCGCGTCGGCCGGGCTCTGCCCGTCCTTCGCGCGGCCGAGCGTGCGGTCGAAGAGGGTCAGGAGGAGATACAGGACTCCTGCGCCGAGCATGATCCAGGCGAGGTGGTGCATGCCGCCGGTGTCCGCGCGCTGCCCGAAGGAGGCGGCAGCCGTGGAGGACGCGATCATCGAGCCGACGTAGGCGAAGGTGCGCAGCAGCCCGGCGGATGAGGCGGTGCGTTCGGGATCGGCCTGGAAGTAGACGGAGTTCTGCAGGGCCAGACTGTTCAGTCCCTGCGGGACGCCGAAGATCAGTGCGACGAGAACGAGCATCCACACGGGGCTGTCCCCGCTGAGCATCAGCATCACGACACAGGCGACGACCTGCCCGAGTCCGCCGGCGAGCAGCTTGCCGCGTACACCCTTGCGCCGGCCGGTGAGGACCGAGACGCCGATGGCCACCAGGAACATCGGGATCTGCACCAGTCCGGCGTGGAACGGCGAGAGTCCGAACCCCTCCTCCGTCCACTGGGTGAAGCCGTAGAGGAAGGAGTAGGCGACGACGTAGGCGACCAGCGCCCGCCCGTAGGTGGCCAGCAGCGGCGTGTTGCCGCCCAGCACCCGCAGATTGATGAACGGGGTGGGAGCCCGCAGCTCCCGCACCGCGAACGCGGCGCTCGCGGCGGCGGCGATCGCCGGCAGGTACCAGTCGCGCAGGTGCAGGTTCATCAGGAACAGCAGCAGGGATATGAGCATCGCGGCGAACAGCGCCATCCCGGGCAGATCGAGCTGGGCGGCGATGCGCCCGCGCTGCGGGGACTCGCCGGTCCCGGCCTCCTTGGGCAGCCGCAGCAGCCCCAGCACCACGGCCACGAGGGCCAGCGGCACATTCACCGCGAAGGTGGCGCGCCAGCCGCCCAGGCCGATCAGCAGACCGCCCAGCAGCGGGCCGATCACCGCGATGGTCTGGTTGGCCACCGCCAGGGCGGTCAGCACCCCGCCGGGGCTGTCCCGGCCGGTGCGCTTCGCCTCGCTGCGCACCAGTGCCATCGCGGCGGGATACCCCGCGCAGGTGCCGAACCCGAGCAGGACCCGGGAGCCGATCAGCACCCCCAGGTTCGGCGCCAGGGTGCCGATGACACCTGCGACCCCGACCAGGCTCGTACTGACGAGGAAGAGCCTGCGCGGCCCGAAGATGTCGATGAGCCGGCCCACGACGGGCTGCCCGAGAGCCGTCGCCAGGTAGAGGGCGGAGACCAGCCACGCGGTCTGCGAGGGCGGCGCGCCCAGCGCGTTGCCGATGGGGATGAGCGTGACGGCGATGATCGTGGAGTTGACCGGGTTCAGGACCGAGCCCAGCATCATCGGCGGCAGCAGCCGCCGGTCGAAACCCGCCGGCGCCGTCGTGGCAGGCCCCTGCGTCGTCCGGTCAGTCATGGGTGAGGCGCTCCAGTACGGCCATGGCGGCGAGCACGGCCCGCCGCTCCTCTTCCGTGCACCTGTCCTGCAGCTCACCGGCCAGCCACTCCTGCCGGGCCTGCCGCCCCTCCGCCACCCGCCGGACGCCCTCCGGGGTCAGTGCGATCAGCAGACGGCGTCCGTCGCCGGGATCCGGCCGTCGTTCCACCAGCCCCAGATCGGTCAGCGCCGCGACCGTGGCGGTCATCGACTGGTGGCGCACCCCCTCGGCGGAGGCGAGCTCACTGGCCGTGACGCCCGACTCGCCGGACAGCCGGGTCAGCACGGACTCCTGCCCGAAGGTGATGTCCTCGGCCTCGGCGGCGTTCAGGATGCGGCGTCGCAGCCGGCCGATGACCGTGCGGACCTCTCGTGAGGCCTGAACCGCCGAGGGCGACAGACGCGGGCTCTCGTTCATGCAGCCCACAGTAGAACCTGCAGCTTGAGGTGTACAGTTTGGACTGTGTAACTCGCTGCCCGACGCGCTGCGCTGTCGTTCGCCCCCCTTCCTCCTTTTCCTCCTTCCTCACCCCAGGGGTTCCGCGATTCCGTGTACCGGCCCGAGCCGGCGTTCTCTCCCCGTCCGAGCTGGCGCTTTTCGGCGCCTTTCGCTTTCCCGCAAATATGTTGCGTAAATTGCGGGGCGCTTGCGGTGTGGGCGATCGGTGATCTATCGCCTTGTTTGTCACGTCAGTTGGGGTGGTGCGAGGGAATCCGCCTCCGTTTCGTCTTCTGCCGGAATGGTGGACTCTCCATCAATTCTCTGCAACTCTCTGACCGCAATACGCAAAAGTCCACCCTGCGGGTGCAGGAAACCATGCCCTCGCAGGTACGCAGCCAGAGCCGCGCCTTGGTCGCGCCCCCTGCGCCGAGGCCGAAGATCGGGGACATATGAGAACGCAACGATGGAGATGGCGGGTCCTTTCCGCCGCTGTCACCACCAGCCTGCTGATGATCGGCTGGCCGGCGCTCCACGCGTCCGCGGCCGGCGGCCCGAACATCGCGGCCGGCCACAAGGCGGCCGCGAGCAGCGCGGGCAGCGGGAAAGCCGCGGACAACATCGCCGACGGCGAACAGTCGACGTACTGGGAGGGCTCGGGCAAGGCCCTGCCCCAGTGGGTACAGAGCGATCTGGGCAGAACGACCCGCGTCGACCAGGTCACACTGAAGCTTCCCGCGGGCTGGGCGAGCCGCCGCCAGACGCTCTCGCTCCAGGGCAGCGCCGACGGCAGCAGCTTCTCGACGCTGAAGACCTCGGCCGCCTACACCTTCGCACCGGGCAGCTCCAACAAGGTGACCATCAGCTTCCCGGCCACCCGGGCCCGGTTCGTCCGGGCGAACATCACCGCGAACACGGCCTCGAAGAACGGCCAGCTCGCCGAGCTGGAGGTCCACGCGGCGGCGGAGTCGTCGGTGAACCTCGCCGCCGGCCGCAAACTGACGGCCAGCAGCTACACCCAGACCTACGTCGCCGCCCAGGCCAACGACGGCAACGCCGCCAGCTACTGGGAGAGCCGCAACGGCGAACTGCCCCAGTGGATCCAGGCCGACCTCGGCTCCTCGGTCCGCGTCGACCGTGTGGTGCTGCGGCTGCCGGACGGCTGGGAGAGCCGAAACCAGACGCTGAAGATCCAGGGCAGCGCCAACGGATCGGACTTCACCGACCTGACGCAGCCCAAGGCCTACGGCTTCAGCCCGACGGCGGGTGAGTCGGCGACGATCTCCTTCGACGCCACGACCACGCGCTATGTGCGCGTCCTGGTCAGCGCCAACTCCGTCCAGCCGGGCGCCCAGGTCTCCGAGCTGGAGATCTACGGCCCCGAGTCCGGTGACACCCAGGCACCTACCGCGCCGACGCAGCTGGCCTACACCGAACCGGCCACCGGGCAGATCAAGCTGACGTGGAAGGCGTCGACGGACGACACCGCCGTCACCGGCTACGACGTCTATGCCGACAACACCTTGCTGAGCAGCGTGGCCGGCAACGTCACCACGTTCACCGACACCCGTCCGGCCGGCACCACCGTGTCGTACCACGTCCGGGCCAAGGACGCGGCGGGCAACGCCTCGGGGAACAGCAACACCGTGACCCGTAGCGGGAGTTCCGGTGACACCCAGGCGCCCACCGCACCGGCGGACCTGAGCTTCACCGAGCCGTCCGCAGGGCAGATCAAGCTGGTCTGGCAGGCCTCGACCGACAACAAGGCCGTCACCGGGTACGACATCTACGCCAACAACGTGCTGCGCAAGAGCGTGGCGGGTGATGTCACCAGCTACACCGACAGCCAGTCCGCCGCGACGACGGTCTCCTACACCGTCCGTGCCAAGGACGCCGCGGGCAACGTGTCGGGGGACAGCAACGCCGTCACCCGTAACGGCAGTACGAGCGCGGCCTCCAACCTCGCGGTCGGCAAGCCCATCACCGCCTCGTCCGTGGTCAACACGTTCGTCGCGGAGAACGCCAACGACAACAGCCTGAGCACGTACTGGGAGGGTGCCGGGGGCAGCTACCCGAACACGCTCACCGTGAAGCTGGGCGCCAACGCCGACACCGACAGCGTCGTGGTCAAGCTCAACCCGGACAGCAGCTGGGGAGCCAGAACCCAGAACATCCAGGTCCTCGGCCGTGAGCAGGACGCTTCGTCCTTCACCGGCCTCGTCGCGGCCAAGGACTACGCGTTCAGCCCGGGCAGCGGGAACGCGGTCACCATTCCGGTGGACGGCCGGGTCGCCGACGTCCAGCTGAAGTTCAACTCCAACACCGGCTCCGGAGCCGGTCAGGTCGCGGAGTTCCAGGTGCTGGGCGCCCCGGCACCCAATCCGAACCTCCAGGTCAGCGGGGTCACATCGGCTCCGGCCGCGCCGGTCGAGTCGGACCCGGTCACCCTGACCGCCACGGTGCGCAACGCCGGTTCGGTCGCGTCGCCGGCGAGCAAGCTCGAATTCCGGCTCGGCGGTTCCAAGATCGCCACGGCGTCCGTGGGCGCACTGGCGGGCGGGGCCTCCACTCAGGTCAGCGCCGAGATAGGGCCGCGGGACGCGGGCACGTACGAGCTCAGTGCCGTCGCCGACCCGGGAGACGAGGTCATCGAGCAGAACGAGACCGACAACACCTACACGAGCACGACCGGTCTGGTCGTCAAGCCGGTCGCCAGCTCGGACCTGGTCGCGACCGCCGTCAGTACCTCGCCCTCGGCCCCGTCCGAGGGCGACGACGTCGCCTTCTCGGTGGCGGTCAAGAACCAGGGCTCGGTGGCATCGGCGGGCGGCAGCCACGCCATCACGCTGAGCCTGACCGACTCCAAGGGCGCCGCGGTGAAGACCCTCACCGGTGCGTACAGCGGAGCCATCGCCCCGGGTAAGACGAGTGACCCGGTGAACCTGGGCAGCTGGAAGGCGGCGAACGGCTCGTACAGCGTCAAGACCGTGATCGCGGACGACGCCAACGAACTCCCGGTGAAGCGCGAGAACAACACCTCCACCAGTTCGCTCTTCGTCGGCCGCGGCGCGGACATGCCGTACGACATGTACGAGGCGGAGGACGGCGTCACCGGGGGCGGCGCAAAGGTCGTCGGTCCGAACCGGACCGTCGGCGACGTCGCGGGCGAGGCGTCCGGCCGCAAGGCAGTGACCCTCAACAGCACCGGAAACTACGTGGAGTTCACCACCAGGGCGAGCACCAACACCCTGGTGACCCGGTTCTCCATCCCGGACTCCGAGGGCGGCGGAGGCATCGACTCCAAGCTGAACCTCTACGTGGACGGCACCTTCCTCAAGGCGATCGACCTCACCTCGAAGTACGCCTGGCTGTACGGCGCCGAGACCGGACCCGGAAACTCCCCGGGGGCGGGGTCGCCGCGGCACATCTACGACGAGGCGAACGTGATGCTCGGCAAGACCGTTCCGGCCGGCAGCAAGATCCGGCTGCAGAAGGACGCCGCGAACACCTCCGCCTACGCGATCGACTTCGTCAGCCTGGAGCAGGCGACACAGATCGCCAACCCGGACCCGGCCGCCTACGCCGTGCCCGCCGGATTCACTCACCAGGACGTCCAGAACGCCCTGGACAAGGTCCGGATGGACACCACGGGCAAGCTGGTCGGTGTCTACCTGCCGGCCGGTGACTACGAGACCGCCAGCAAGTTCCAGGTCTACGGAAAGGCCGTGAAGGTCGTCGGCGCCGGGCCCTGGTACACCAGGTTCCACGCGCCCGGGTCCCAGGAGAACACCGACAACGGATTCCGCGCCGAGGCCAGTGCGAAGGGATCGTCGTTCGCGAACTTCGCCTACTTCGGGAACTACACCTCACGCATCGACGGACCGGGCAAGGTGTTCGACTTCTCCAACGTCTCGGACATCACCATCGACAATGTCTGGAACGAGCACACGGTGTGCCTCTACTGGGGCGCCAACACCGACAGCATCACCATCAAGAACTCCCGCATCCGTGACACGTTCGCCGACGGCATCAACATGACCAACGGCTCGACGGACAACCACGTCGTCAACAACGAGTCGCGGGCCACGGGTGACGACAGCTTCGCCCTGTTCTCGGCGATCGACTCCGGTGGCTCGGACATGAAGAACAACGTGTACGAGAACCTCACCTCGATCCTGACCTGGCGTGCGGCGGGTGTCGCCGTCTACGGCGGCTTCGACAACACCTTCCGCAACATCCTCATCGCGGACACCCTGGTCTACTCGGGCATCACGGTGAGCTCGCTGGACTTCGGCTACCCGATGAACGGCTTCGGGACCGATCCGACGACGATCGAGAACGTGTCGGTCATCCGCTCAGGCGGTCACTTCTGGGGGACGCAGACCTTCCCCGGCATCTGGCTGTTCTCCGCCTCCAAGGTGTTCCAGGGCATCCGGATCAACAACGTCGACATCGTCGACCCGACGTACAGCGGCATCATGTTCCAGACCAACTACGTGGGAGGACAGCCACAGTTCCCGATCAAGGACACCGTACTGACCGACATCTCGATCACCGGCGCCCGCAAGAGCGGGGACGCCCTCGACGCCAAGTCGGGCTTCGGCCTGTGGGCCAACGAGATGCCGGAGGCCGGCCAGGGGCCCGCCGTCGGTGAGGTCACCTTCAACGGCCTGAAGCTCAGCGGCAACGCGCAGGACGTGAAGAACACGACCTCCACCATGAAGATCAACATCAATCCGTAGACCGCTGCGCACAGGGACGCCGTCCGGCCT
>NZ_JBHVWF010000210.1:0-10554 GCF_042882365.1 Streptomyces sp. NPDC058221
TCATAACCCAGAGGTCGCAGGTTCAAATCCTGTCCCCGCTACTTTCACCGTAGGGCCCGGAACCACTTGGTTCCGGGCCCTACGGGTTTCCGCGTCCGCTTCCGTGGTGTCCGCACCGCACCCGGTCGCAGGTGCGCGTCAGTCGTACGCGCTGAACCGGTTACCGGCCCTTCGCCGGTGCCGGAGGCCGTCGAACCCGTTCAGCGCGGGCAGGGGCGGCCCAGGTCTCTGGCTTCGGTGGCCAGGCGGATGGCGCTGTCGAGCCGGTCGCGGGTGTTCACGAGATCGGTGACCAGCTTGTCGATCCGCGCCCGTTCCGCGCTGAGCCGGTCGAGCAGTCCCGACGACACCTCGTCGGTCTCGATGCACGGCAGCAGTTCCACAACCGTCCTGCTCGCCAGTCCCGCGGCGTAGAGCTGCTGGATCAGCCGGACTCGGTCGACGGCGTCGTGCGGATAGTGCCGCTGGCCACTGGGGCTGCGGTCGGCGGCGAGCAGGTTCTGCTCCTCGTAGTACCGCAGCGCCCGCACGCTGACGCCCGTTGCCGCGGCGAGCTCACCGATGCGCACAGTGCCTCCCGGTAGGGGTGGATCTCTCTACTTGCCTCTGACGTCAACGTCAGGTTTTAGCGTAGCTCGTGAGCGGCTCGCGCCGAGCCGCCTCAGGACATCTGCCTGGAGGCAACCATGAAGATCGCCGGTTCTGTCGCCCTCGTCACCGGTGCCAACCGCGGTAT
Source organism: Streptomyces sp. NPDC058221 (assembly GCF_042882365.1). Taxonomy (NCBI): domain Bacteria; kingdom Bacillati; phylum Actinomycetota; class Actinomycetes; order Kitasatosporales; family Streptomycetaceae; genus Streptomyces; species Streptomyces sp. NPDC058221. The sequence continues at coordinate 737 of NZ_JBHVWF010000210.1, forward strand.
CGGCCGGCACTTCGCCCAGCAGCTGCTGGAGCGGGGAGCGGCCAAGGTGTACGCGACCGCCCGCGACACCGGGCTCGTCGACATCCTGGGCGCGGAGGTGCTGCGGCTGGACATCACCGATCCGGAATCCGTTGCCGCCGCGGCGGCAACGGCCTCTGACCTCACCCTCCTGATCAACAACGCCGGCGTGTTCACCGGCCAGAACCTCGTGACCGGTGACCTGGAGAAGGTCCGGCTGGAGATGGAGACGAACTACTTCGGCACACTGCGTGTGGTCCGGGCCTTCGCGCCCGTCCTGGCCGCGGGCGGCGGCGGGGCGATTCTCAACGTCCTGTCGGCGATGTCGTGGCTGTCCTACGACGGGGCCAACGCCTACAGCGCGGCCAAGGCGGCCGCGTGGAGCCTCACGAACGGCATCCGGCTCGAACTGGCAGGCCAGCGGACCTCGGTGACGGGCCTGCACCTGGCCAGCACCGACACCGACATGATGGCCGGGTGGGACGTGGAGAAGAACGATCCCGCCGATGTGGTGCGTGCAGCGCTCGACGGTCTGGAGGCCGGCCGGCTCGAGGTCCTCGCCGACGAGAACAGTGCCCAGATCAAGGCCGGACTGTCCGCGGACCCCAGCGTGCTCTACCCGCAGATCCTCGCCGGCGCCTGACTGCCCGGTGCCCGGCCGCCGGCCGCCCTGCCCGGGTCATCGCTCGGCCGGCCGGTCACCCACGACGGAGAGGAGCTGGAGCTTGTCGTGGCTCTCGCTGCCGGGGGTCGCGGTGAAGACGAGGAGGGCCTGCGCCTGGTTGGCGTCGTAGAGAACCTGGCACTGGAGTTCCAGGATGCCCAGATCGGGGTGCTGGATGCGTTTGCGTTCCCCCTCACGGCGCACCCCGATCTCGTGGGCGCTCCACAGTGCGGAGAACTCCTCGCTCTCGTCGAGCAGCGCGTCCACCACCTCGCCGACGCGGGGGTCGGCTCCATGGCGGGAGTACGCGGTGCGCAGTTCGGAGGTGAAGATCCGGCTGTGGTACGGATGGTCGGCCTCGGGGTAGATCCGGCGGGCGTGGGGGTGGGTGAACCAGCGGTGGACCAGGCTGCGGTCAAGACCGGTGTAGCCGGTCTCGTCCCCGAGCAGGGCCACGGCGAGACGGGTCTGCACCAGGGTCTCCGCGATGGTGCTGATGACCTGCGCGGGCGTGTCGGCCAGCCGGTCCAGGATGCGCATCATGCCGGGGGAGACATGGTCGATACGGGGGTGGCGGCTGGGGGTGTTGTGGCCGGCCATGCGGAACAGGTGGTCGCGTTCGTCCAGGGACAGATGGAGGCCCCGGGCGAGGGCGGCGAGCATCGGTTCGGACGGAATCGGGCCGCGTTGCTGCTCGACACGGGCGTAGTAGTCGGTGGACATGCCGCACAGAGCGGCGACCTCCTCGCGGCGCAGGCCGCGAGTGCGGCGGCGGGGGCCGCGCGGCAGGCCGACGTCCTCGGGCTGCAGGGCCTCGCGTCGGGTGCGGAGGAAGTCGGCCAGCTGTGATCGGTCCATGATGACGATTCTCTCCTCGGCGGCGGGAGCCGGGCGAGCCGGTGGGACGAGGCCGCCGCTCCCGCCGTGTCAGGGCCCGGCGGCCGGGGCGAAGAGCTGACAGGGGTGGCGAGGTGCCTTCCGGCGGCCGGGAGCCGTCGCGGCAGTACGGAGGGCGCGAAGCCGGATCAGAGCAGGGTGCCGCCGGACGCCTCGATCCGCTGGCCGGTGATCCAGCCCGTGCCCGGGGCCAGGAGGGCGGTGATCGCGCCCCCGATGTCCTCGGCGTTGCCGACCCGGCCCAGCGCGGTCCGGCCGGCGAAGTGCTCGCGGATCTGCTCGTCGTCGCGGATCGCGCCGCCGCCGAAGTCGGTGGCGATCGGGCCGGGAGCCACGGCGTTCACGCTGATGCCGCGCCCTCCCAGCTCCTGGGCCAGGTACTTGCTCCAGGTCTCGATCGCGCTCTTTACGGAGGCGTACACCGACCAGCCGTCCCCGACGAAGCGGGTCAGCCCGGTCGACAGGTTCACGATGCGGCCGCCGTCGGCCAGGAGCGGCAGCAGCGTCTGGGTGAGGAAGAGGACGCCCTTGAAGTGCACGTTCACCAGCAGGTCGAAGGCCTCGACGGTGGTCCCGCCCAGCGGGGTGAACGCGGCCACGCCGGCGTTGTTCACGAGGAAGTCGAAGCTGTCGCGCCCCCACGTGGTGTTCAGCGCGTCCCGGACCTCGGCCTCGAAGGCGGGGAACGTGTCGAATGCGGTGGTGTCCAGCTCCAGGGCGACGGCCTTGCGCCCCAGGGCGGTGACCGCGTCCACGACCTCGGCCGCCTCGTCCTTGTTGGACCGGTAGGTCACGATGACATCGGTGCCCGCCTCGGCGAGCGCCTGGGCGGTGGCCCGGCCCAGCCCACGGTTCCCGCCGGTGATCAGTGCGATCGTGTTCGAGCTCATTTTCGGACTCCTTGCTGCGCGGGGGCTGTCGTGCGGTGCACACGAGCGGGAAGCCCGCCTTCACCCACGATCGGTCCGCTGCCGCCCGGGATGAAGGCACAACTCATCCAGGGACAACCGATCCCCCTCTCGCACGGCCGGGACGCTACGTGTGCCCGGGGCGCGCGGCGGTGTCGCCCGCCGCTGTGTCGATGACCTCTTCCAGTACCTCGCGCGAGCGGAGCAGGTCGCCGACCGTCCGGTCGATCCGGTCCCGCTCGGTGGTGAGTTCGGCGACCAGCTCCGGGGTGGCGCGTACGGAAGGGCCGCCGTCCTCGTCCCGCATGCAAGGCAGGATCCGGGCGATCTTCGCGCTGTGCAGGCCGGCCGCGTAGAGCTCCTGGATGCGGATGACGCGGTCCACGGCCCCCTCGGCGAAGTCCCGGTGGCCGCCGGGTGTCCGGTCGGACACCAGCAGGCCCTGTTCCTCGTAGTAGCGCAGCGAACGCTCGCTCACGCCCGTGCGTGCCGCCAGTTCGCCGATGCGCATGTCCTACCTCGCGACTTGAACCTGACACCAATGTGAAGTTCTACGTTACCGGCATGACGCACACCCAGCAGGCCCCCGCCTTGTCCCGGCTCCTCGGTCCCGCCCGCCTCGGCAGCCTGGAGCTGCCCAGCCGCCTGGTGATGGCGCCGCTGACCCGCAACCGCGCCGGGGCCGACGGAGTCCCGGGCGAGCTGATGGCAGCCCACTACGCGCAGCGCGCCTCGGCCGGGCTGATCATCGCCGAGGCGACGACGCCGAACGCCGTCGGCCAGACCTACCCCCATATCCCCGGCATCCATACCGCCGCGCAGATCGCCGGCTGGCGGCGGGTCACCGACGCGGTGCATGCGGCTTCCGGCCGCCGGATGTTCCTCCAGCTGCAGCACGGCGGCCGGGTCGGCCATCCCGACACCAGCGGCCACATCCCGCTCGCGCCGTCCGTCGTGCCGCTCCCGGAGACACTGCACACCCCGAGCGGGCTGCAACAGGCCGTCGCACCCCGCCGGATGACCGACCGGGACATCCGGTCGGTCATCGCCGACTTCGCGCACGCGGCCCGCAACGCCGTCGAGGCCGGATTCGCCGGGGTCGAGGTGCACTCCGCCAACGGCCATCTGCTGCACCAGTTCCTGGCGCAGAACACCAACCGCCGCACCGACGCGTGGGGCGGACCGGCCCAGCGGCGGATCCGGTTCACCACGGAGGTGGTTCGGGCGGTCGCCGACGCCATCGGCCCGGACAGGGTCGGCGTACGCATTTCACCTGCACAGGGCGTCAACAGCGTCGAGGAGGGCGACACCGAGGACATCTACCGGGCGCTCCTGCCGGCCCTGGCGGGCATCGGCCCGGTCTATCTGCACCTCGTCCGCGCCGACCCGGACAGCCCGCTCTTCGCGGAGATCCGCAAGGCCTGGCCGGGCGCACTGATCGCGAACCCGGCGCTCTCCCGCGAGGAGGTCGCGGCCGACGGCGGTAAACGGCAGGGTGAGCGCCTGCTGGCCGAGGGCGCCGACCTCATCGCGTTGGGACGGGGCTTTCTCGCCAATCCCGACTTCGTCGAGAGGCTGCGCACGGGCGCGGCGCTCAACGACATCCGTCCGGAGCTCCTGATGCATGTGCACGGCGCGGAGGGATACAACGACTACCCCACGCTCGACGGCAGATGAGGAGCGGGGAAGTCAGGGCCGTCCGCCGTCCGCGGGGCCGGAGGCCCGGGGCTGCGGACCACGGAAGGTGTTGCGGTAGGCCCTCGGCGGGACACCCAGTGCGCACTGGAAGTGCTGGCGCAGGGAGGCGCCGGTACCGAAGCCGGCATCCGCGGCGACCCGGTCGACCGTGAGGTCCGTCTCCTCCAGCAGCTGCATCGCCCGCTGGAGGCGTTGCTGGGCGAGCCACTGGCCGGGAGTGACCCCGCATTCCTGACGGAACCGCCGGTTGAAGGACCGCACGCTCATCGACGCGGTGTCCGCCAGCTCGCGCAAGGACAGGGGGCGCCCGAGGTGCGCAATGGCGTATGTCCGGGCGGCGGCGGTGGACGATTCGGTGGGGCCCGTGACGGGGCCCTGGATGTACTGGGCCTGCCCGCCCTCGCGGTGCGGGGGCACGACCGTGGAGCGGGCGACCTCGTTGGCCACGGACGCGCCGTGATCGCTGCGGATCATGTGCAGGCACAGGTCGATACCGCTGGCCACTCCGGCGGAGGTGAGCACCCCGTCGTCGTCGGTGTAGAGCACGTCCGGATCCAGGTCGACCTCGGGATACAGCTCACGGAAGTCGTCGCAGGACTTCCAGTGCGTGGTCGCCCGCCGTCCGCCGAGCAGTCCCGCCGCCGCGAGGACGAAGGACCCGGTGCAGATCGACGCGACCCGGCAGTGCGGGGGGATACGGTCCAGTGCCCGCCTCACCAGCGGGTCAAGACCGCCACGTGTCTGGGGGCCGTAGTCCTCCTGCGCCGCGGGCACGACGACGGTGTCCGCCGAATCCAGCACATCGGGGCCATGGGCCACATTGATGCTGAAATCCGTGTCGGTCACCACCTCTCCCGGGACGGGCGTGCACGTCACCACGTCGTACAGCGGCTCACCCGTGCCGGAGCGGGCCTGCCCGAACAGGCGGTGCACGATTCCGAGCTCCATCGGCAGCAGTCCGCGGCGCACCAGAACTGCCACCCGATGGAGTCGCCTCGCAGCCCTGTCATCACCATCCATGGCCAGATCCTTGCACAGGTCGGCCAGGTGGCCAGTGGTTTCGGCCGTGCCTGCGGACGGAGGGTTTTCGGTATGAGTCGAACTGACGCTGTTCCCCGGACAACCGGAACGCCGGCCGGCCGTCGGGCCTGGTACGTCGCGGCGGTCGCCGGCCTCGCCGTCGTGGTGTCGGGTGCCTTCTCCACCATGCCGGGCCTGCTCGTCACACCCCTGCACGACGAGTACCAGTGGTCGCGCGGCTCCATCGGCCTCGCGACCTCGGTGAACATGGTGCTCTACGGGTTGACCGCCCCCTTCGCCGCCGCACTCATGGACCGTTTCGGTATCCGCCGGGTCGTCATGACCGCCCTGGCCACCGTCGCCGGCGGCGCCCTGCTCACCACGGTCATGACCGCGGCGTGGCAACTCACCCTGTACTGGGGCCTGCTCGTCGGTCTCGGCACCGGCTCGATGGCCATGACCTTCGGGGCGACCGTCGCCAATCGTTGGTTCACCAGCAGGAAGGGCCTGGTCACCGGCGTCCTCGCCGCGGGCAGCGTCTTCGGTCAGATGGTGTTCCTCCCCGTCCTCTCCCGGGTCATCGAGCGCTACCAGTGGCGTCCCGCGCTGGTCACCCTGGCGCTCGCCGCCCTCGCGACCGTGCCCCTGGTCCGGTTCGTCCTGCGGGACCATCCCGCGGACGTCGGCCACCGGCCCTACGGGTCCGACACCTTCGTCCCCAAGCCGCCGCCGGTCAGGGGCGTCGCGAGCCGAACCGTCCACATGCTGTGCGACAGCGCCCGAACCGGACCGTTCTGGCTGCTCGCCGCAGCCTTCGCCGTCTGCGGAGCCTCCACCAACGGCGTCATGTGGACGCACTTCACCCCTGCCGCGCATGACCACGGCATGCCCGCCACCACGGCGTCCGGTCTGCTCGCGGCCATCGGCCTCTGCAACGTCGCGGGCACCGTCGTCTCGGGTTGGCTGACCGACCGGTGGGACGCACGGCGCCTCCTCGCGGGATGCTTCGCCCTGCGTGGCGTGGTCCTGCTGTTCCTCCCGATGGGGATGGCCGCCACCGTCCGGCCCTCGATGATCGCCTTCGTCGTCCTCTTCGGCCTGCTGGACCTGGCGACGGTCCCGCCCGTACTGGCCCTGTGCCGTGAGTTCTACGGAGACGGGAGCGCCATCGTCTTCGGCTGGATCAGCGCCGCCCACCAGATCGGCGCAGCCCTCGTCGCCTTCCTCGGCGGCGTCACCAGGGACGCCCTCGGCAGCTACGACACGGTCTGGATCGCGCTCGGAGCCCTCTGCGCCACGGCTGCCCTGCTGTCCCTCGTCATCCGCGGTGTGCCGTCACCCAGGGAGTGCCGGTAGCCGGGGCCCGTGCGCCCGGTCAGCGCAGGCCGAGCCGCATCAGTACCCGGGGATGACCGGCCAGTACCGAGGTGGTGTCCGCGGCATGGGTGAAGCCGGCGCGCTCGAAGTTCCTCCGGATCCCCGCGTACGCCATCGTCAGGTCGACCCTGGCGTCACCGTTGTCGAGCGGATACGCCTCGACCGCCGGCGCGCCGTGGGACCGGGCGAACTCGACCGCACCCGCGATGAGGGCGTGCGAGATCCCCTTCTTGCGGTGACCCGGGCGCACGCGGATGCACCAGAGGGACCAGACCGGCAGATCGTCGACGTGCGGAATCCTGCGGCTGCGAGCGAAGGTGGTGTCCGAGCGCGGCGCCACGGCGGCCCAGCCGACCGGGTCCTCGCCGTCGTAGGCCAGCACACCTGGAGGCGGCTCCGCACGGCACAGCCCGGCGACGTACTCCGCGCGAACCGGCCCCCGGAGCTCGTTGCTGAGCTTCGAGGGGATCCGGTAGCTGAGGCAGTAGCAGATGGTGGAAGCCGGTGACTTCGGGCCGAGCAGGGTACGGACGTCCTCGAAGACCGTAGCCGGGCGAACCTCGATGGTCATGGCACCACAGTGCCACGGGGCGGGCGACGGCGCCGGGATATGACAACGGATATGACAACGTCCCCGGGTGCCGTTGATGTTCGACACCCCCGGGAGCCCGGCGCTCAGCGCGGCTGATGCGTTCCCGGTGTGTGTCCGAAGGCGCGTCGGAAGACATCGATGAACGCGCTGGCGGACGACCAGCCGCACCTGTGGGCCACGGCGGTCACCTGGACGTTCTCGGCGAGCAGCACCAGGGCCCGGTACAGGCGCAGTTGGGTGCGCCACTGCGGGAAGGTCATACCGAGATCGGCCTTGAAGAGCCGGGAGAGGGTGCGGTCACTCGCGCCGACCTCCCTGCCCAGCGCGGCCAGGGTGCGGCTGTCGGCGGGATTCCGGCGCAGGATCTCGCACACGGCCTTGAGCTGAGGGGCGGTCGGGGTGGGCAGGTGGAGGGGCTCCTGCGGTGAGGCCCGCAACTGGTCGAGCAACACGGCCCGCAGCCGCGCGCGTTCGGGGCTGTCGTCGTACGGGGTGCGTGTGTGGGCGAGGATCAGTTCCCGAAGCAGCGGGCCGACCGTCAGCACGGTCGGCCGGTCCAGCCCGAGCGGGTTGTCGTCCGCCGGCAGACCGACCAGGTGCAGATCGATTTCGCCATGGGCCTGATGGGCGTGCACGGTTCCGGCCGGAACCCAGATGGCGCGGGTGCCCGGTGCGATCCATGAGCCCGTGCTCGTCGTCACGGCCAGCACACCACGGCCCGCATAGACGATCTGGTGGCCGTCGTGGCTGTGGGCGTCGATGGCGGTGCCGGGCGCCATCGACCGGGTGCGAGTCGGCGCGACCGACTGGTGGCGGATTTCCGTCATTGATTGGCAGCATATCGGAAGCGCGACACGAGGCCCGGTGATGAGCATGGTGATGTGCCAAGGAACAAGACCATCATCCTGCTGTCGGTCGGCCATGCCTGCGTGGACGTCTACCAAGGCGCTGTCGCGTCGCTCGTCCCGTTCTTCGTCGCCGAGCGTGCCTACAGCTACGCCGCGGTGTCGGGCGTCGTGCTCGCCGCGTCCCTCCTCTCCTCGGTGGCTCAGCCGCTGTTCGGCGTCCTCACCGACCGCTGGGCGATGCCCTGGCTCCTGCCGGTGAGCACGATCCTCGGCGGGTTCGGTATCGCCCTGAGTTGTATGAGCGGTTCCTACGCCCTGACGCTGACGTTCGTGGCGGTGTCGGGTGTCGGCGTAGCCGCCTACCATCCCGAGTCCGCCCGCGTCGCGCGGCTGGTCAGCGAGGGCAGTCATACCGCGATGGGCTGGTTCTCCCTCGGCGGCAACCTCGGCTTCGCCACCGCGCCGCTCATGGTCACCGCCGTCGTCGCGTCCGGGGGACTGCGTCTGGCCCCGCTGTTCGTGGTTCCGGCTCTCGTCGGAAGTGTGCTGTGCCTGCCCGTCCTGCGTGCACTGGAGAAGACGGCGCGCGGCGGCCCCGGCGCGGCTGCCGGGGCGGGCGTCGACGACAAGGTCTCGTTCGTGAAGCTGTCGCTGGCCGTGGTCTGCCGGTCCATCGTCTTCACCGGGCTGAGCACGTTCCTGTCGCTCTACGTCCAGCAGCGGACGGGGGGCGGTACGGCGGCGGGCACCGCGGCGCTGTTCGTGCTCTACCTGGGCGGCGCGGTGGGCTCCCTGCTGGGCGGCCGCCTGGCGGGCCGCTGGGACCGGGTCGTGGTCGCCGGCTGGTCATACCTCATCACGGTCGCCGCCGTCGCCGGTGTCGTGTTCGTGCCCGGCCCGGCGGTCTACGTGTGCGTGATGCTGACCTCCACCGGCCTGTACGTCCCCTTCTCGCTCCAGGTCACGCTGGGCCAGGACTACCTGCCCTCACGCGTGGGCACCGCCAGCGGGATCACCCTCGGACTGACCGTCAGCATCGGTGGCCTGGTCAGCCCGCTCATCGGCCGCGTCGCCGACGCGACCTCCCTGCGTACCGCCCTGACGCCACTGATCGTGATGCCCGCGCTGAGCTGGCTGTTGTTCCGCACGCTGCCCGAACCCACCGCGCCGAAATCCGTGGCGGCGCCGCGCACCGGGGGCCGGGCCGATGCCGGACTCACTCCCGCACGCGATCAGGGGTGAGCCCCCTGCTCACGCGACGGCCGGCCCGCCGCAGCGTTCACGGCCCATGCGTCACGCCAGTGGTGCGGTCCGGTCGTCGGCCGGGGCGCCGTGCTCGACGGCGTCGAAGGCCCGGTTCAGACGCTCGCGGTGCATGGCGGTGATCTCGGTGAGGTCGTCCCCGGCGAGCCGCCGTTGAGCTGTCGCCACGGCAACCGTTCGGTACGCGGCGATCAGCAGGGCGGCGACCAGCGCCGGGTCACCCGTGAAGCGCGCGTCGTTCCGCAGGTCCTCGGCCAGTGCGTCCTCGGCCTCGTGCGCGAACGCGCGGAGCCGCGCGATGAGGGCGGGGGAGCCGGCAATCGTACGGAGCAGTGGTTCGACGCCCTCGCCCAGCCCGGACAGGACGTGGCGCCGGTCCACGAGGCCGAGGGCGAGCGTCCGGAGCGCCGCCACCGGGCCGACGCCCTCGGCGCGCTCGCCGACCGCGGACCGCAGGAGCTCGATCGCGTCGGGGAGCCGGTCCAGCAGGAGGTCCTCCTTGCGCTCGAAGTGCGAGAACACCGTCACCTTCG
>NZ_JBHVWF010000211.1:0-10540 GCF_042882365.1 Streptomyces sp. NPDC058221
GTCGTCACCACCGTCGTCGCCATGGCCGCCGTCGTCTCGCGTGTGCGGCGAGCTGCCGGTAGCGCGGCATGATCTCGGCGGCGGGCGCTGCGCGGACCGCCGCCTCGACCTCGGTCAGGTCCCCGGCAAGGAAGTCATCGATCATGCCCCCAGCTAAGCACGCGGCGCCGGGCGGCCGACGACCTGGTCATGGCGGGTGGATGGCCGGCCGGCAGCCCCGTCGTGGCCGGAGGCGGTGGCCGTCAGCGGCCGACCGCGTACCCCTGCATTCCCCTCGGGTTCGCGGCCGCGGACAGCACCCCGGTCCTCGGGTCGCGGGCGACGGCGCACATCCGGCCCTCGGACCACGGGTCGCCGACCGTGACGTCGTGGCCGCGGCGGCGCAGCCCGGCGACGATCTCCGGGTCCATGCCCTCCTCGACGGTGACGCTGCCGGGGCGCATCCCGCGCGGGAAGAAGGAGCCCGGGAAGCTGTCGTTGTGCCAGTTCGGGGCGTCGATGGCGCCCTGGAGGTCGAGGCCGCCGCGGACCTCGGCGCGCAGGGCGACGGAGAGGAAGAAGTGCAGCTGCCACTGGTCCTGCTGGTCCCCGCCCGGTGTGCCGAACGCCATCACCGGTACGCCGTCGCGCAGGGCGAGGGACGGGGTGAGGGTGGTGCGGGGGCGCCGGCCGGGGGTGAGGGAGTTCGGCAGTCCCTCGTCCAGCCAGGCCATCTGGAGGCGGGTGCCGAGCGGGAAGCCCAGCTCGGGCACGACCGGGTTGGACTGGAGCCAGCCGCCGCTGGGGGTGGCGGAGACCATGTTGCCCCAGCGGTCGACGACGTCGACGTGGCAGGTGTCGCCACGGGTGGCGCCGTCGGCGGCGACGGACGGCTCACCCGCGCGGTCCACGGTGGCCGTCGGCTCTCCCGCGCCTTCCTTGGCGACCGTCGGCTCGCCGACGCCGGCCGCAGGTATGCCCATCGCGTCGAAGCCGGACTCGCCGGAGGCGACGGCGTGGGCGTGCTCGCTGAGGACGGGGGTGCGGCCGTCGGGGCTGCCCGGGCGCAGCTCGTGCGAGGCGTCGTCGGTGACCAGCGCGCGGCGGGCGGCGTTGTACGGCTCGGAGAGCAGCGCGGTGAGCGGGACCTCGTCGGCGTCGCCGTACCAGGCCTCCCGGTCGGCCATGGCGAGCTTGCAGCCCTCGATGAGCAGGTGGACGTACTCCTCGGAGCCGTACCGCGGCAGTTCGGCGGGGAGCAGGGCGAGCTGCTGGAGGAAGGCGGGGCCCTGGCTCCAGCCGCCGGCCTTGGCGAGCGTCCAGCCGTTCCAGTCGTACGTGGCCGGGGCCTCGTACGAAGCGGACCAGCCGGCCAGGTCGGCGGCGGTGAGGGTGCCGGTGTGGCGCGCGCCGCTGGTGTCCATGGTGGGGACGGCGGCCTGGCGGACCAGGGCCTCGGCGATGAAGCCCGTGCGCCAGATCGCGCGGGCGGCCTCGATCTGTGCGCTGCGGTCGTCGCCGCCGGTCTGCTCGGCCTCGGCGATCAGCCGGCGCCAGGTCGCGGCGAGTGCCGGGTTGCGGAACAGCTCGCCCGGCTTCGGGGACTCGCCGTCCGGCAGGTACACCTCGGCTGATGAGGGCCACTCGTTCTCGAAAAGCTCACGGACGGTCTCGACGGTCTGGCCGACCCGGTCGACGGGCGCGTGACCGTCCTCGGCATAGCCGATCGCGTACCGCAGGACCTGGGCGACGGTCATGGTGCCGTGGTCGCGCAGCAGCAGCATCCAGGCGTCGAAGGCGCCCGGTACGGCGGCGGCGAGCGGTCCGGTGCCGGGGACCAGGTCGAGGCCGAGCGAGCGGTAGTGGGCGACGGTGGCGCCGGCGGGCGCCGGGCCCTGGCCGCACAGCACCTGGACCTCGCCGTCCTTGGGCGCGAGGATCATCGGCACCTCGCCGGCCGGGCCGTTGAGGTGCGGTTCGACGACATGCAGGACGAATCCGGCGGCAACGGCGGCGTCATAGGCGTTGCCGCCGTCCTCCAGGACCGCCATCGCGGACTGCGAGGCGAGCCAGTGGGTGGAGGACACCATCCCGAAGGTGCCCTGGAGGGTGGGCCTGGTGGTGAACACGGATGCGGCTCCTTGCTGCGACGTGCTGAGTATCTGTGGTCCGTGGTGCGTTTTCGGATCGTACGTACGGGAGCCGGGCCGCCGTACCGGGGCCCGGACTCCGGGACGGGAGGTGCTGCGTCAGCCGGCCGCGTCCGGGGCGGTCCCGTCGTCGGCGACGAGATGGCAGGACACCTGCCGGCCGCCGGGCAGTTCCCGCAGGACCGGCACCTCGGTGCGGCAGCGGTCGGTGGCGAGCGGGCACCGGGTGTGGAAGCGGCAGCCGGGCGGGGGGTCGAGCGGGCTGGGCAGTTCGCCGTGGAGCACGATGCGTTCGCGGGAACGCTGCTGCTCCGGGTCGGGGACGGGCGCGGCGGAGAGCAGCGCCTGGGTGTAGGGGTGTTTGGGGGCGGCGAACAGCTCTGCGGTGGGGGCCTGTTCGACGATCTGGCCGAGGTACATCACGGCGATGCGGTCGGCGAGGAATTCGACGGCGGCCAGGTCGTGGGTGATGAACAGGCAGCCGAAGCCCCGGTCGCGCTGGAGGTCGGCGAGCAGGTTGAGCACGGAGGCCTGCACCGAGACGTCGAGCGCCGATGTCGGCTCGTCGGCGACGACGAGGTCGGGGTCGCAGGAGAGCGCACGGGCGATGGAGATGCGCTGGCGCTGGCCGCCGGAGAGTTCGTGCGGGTGCCGGTCGGCGTGCTCGGGGCGCAGTCCGACCTGGGCGAGGAGCTGCTCGACGCGCTCGCGAACGGCGGCGCCGCGGGCCCTGCGGTGCAGCCTGATGGGTTCCGCGATGATCTGGCCGATGGTCATGCGGGGGTCGAGCGAGGACGACGGGTCCTGGAAGACCAGGTGGAAGTCCTTGCGCAGCGGTCGCAGGGCGCGGCGGGACAGGTGGGTGATGTCGGTGCCGTTGATGTGGACGGAGCCGCCGGTGGGTTCGTCGAGCCGTACGGCGCAACGGCCGACGGTCGACTTGCCGCTGCCGGACTCGCCGACGAGGCCGACGACCTCGCCGTGGCCGATGGTGATCGAGACGCCGTCGACGGCTCGCACGGTGCCGCCGCCGGAGGCGCCGAAGTGCCGTTCCATGGAGTCGATCCGCAGCACGGGCTGCTGCTGGTCCGCCGCGTCCTCGCCGCTGTCGCGCGGGGCGGGGACGGTCTGCGCTGCGGTCACTTTCCGGCCTCCTGGTCGGGTCGGGCGGGCTGGACGGCGGGGATCGCCGTGAGGACGTCGGACGTCTCGTCGGCGGCGTACGGGTGCCGGCACGCGGCCCGGTGGGCGGCGTTCGCCCCGGTCGTGCGGTCGACGGACGTGAAGGCGGGGCGGCTGTCCGTACAGCTGTCGTCGGCGCGGCTGCACCGGGGGGCGAAGGTGCAGGCGTCGGGCTGGCTGTCCAGGCTCGGCACCAGGCCGGGGATCTCGGGCAGCCGGCGCTTGCCCTCGCCACCGGGGCGCAGGACGGCGCCGAGCAGCCCGCGGGTGTACGGGTGCCGGGCGGTGGCGAACAGGTCGTGGACGGGGGCCTGTTCGACAGAGCGTCCGGCGTACATGACCAGCACCCGGTCGGCCGCGTCGGCTACGACGCCGAGGTCGTGGGTGACCAGGACGATGGCCGTGCCGAGCCGTTCGCGCAACGCCTGGAGGACTTCGAGGATGCCCGCCTGCACGGTCACGTCGAGCGCGGTGGTCGGCTCGTCGGCGATGAGGACGGAGGGGTCGCAGGCGACGGCGATGGCGATCATCACGCGCTGGCGCATTCCGCCGGAGAGCTGGTGGGGGTACTCGGCGATGCGGCTGCGCGGGGCGGGGATGCCGACCAGGGCGAGGAGGTCCACGGACCGCTCCCTCGCCTCCTTCCGGCTCAGCCCCTGGTGCCTGCGGAGCACCTCGCCGATCTGCCGGCCGATGGTCAGGACCGGATTGAGCGAGGTCATCGGCTCCTGGAAGATCATCGCGATGTCCTTGCCGCGGATCCGCTGGAGCTCCTTCTCGGGGGCGCCGACCAGCTCCCGGCCGCTGAGCCTGATGGAGCCGCCGATGTGCGCGGTGGGCGGGAGCAGGCCCATGACGGCCATCGAGGTGACGGACTTCCCGCACCCCGACTCCCCGACCACGGCGAGTACTTCGCCGGGATGCAGATCCCAGGAGACACCGTCGACGGCGTGCACGGTCCGGGTGTCGGAGCGGAAGGACACCGACAGGTCGCGGACGCTCAACACCGGTTCGCGCACCGGCTCCCGTACGGTTTCGAGAACGGTCTCGGTCATCGGGTCCCTCCACGGGGGTCGAGGACGTCCCGCAGTCCGTCGCCGAGCAGGTTGAAGGCCAGGGTCGCCGCGACGATCGCCAGACCGGGGAAGACGGCGAGCCAGGGCGCCGGCGCCAGGAAGGACTGGGCGCCGGAGAGCATCACGCCGAGGGACGGGTCGGGCGGCTGCACGCCGAGGCCGAGGAAGCTGAGCAGCGCCTCGCCGATGATGGCGGCGGGGATGCCGACGGTCGCCTGGACGATCAGCGCGGAGGTGGCGTTGGGCAGGATGTGCCGGAAGAGCACGGTCCCGTCGCCGCCCCCGTTGGCGATGGCCGCACCCACGTAGTCGACGTGTTTGAGGCGCAGGGTCTCGGCCCGGGTGATACGGATGACGGCCGGGATCTGCGAGATGCCGATGGCGATGGTGGCGTTGGTCAGCGAGGGGCCGAGGATCGCCGCCAGGCCCACGGCGAGCACCAGGAACGGGAACGCCAGCATGGTGTCGGTGAGCCGGGAGATCGCCCCGTCGGCGTACTTCCCGTAGTAGCCGCCGGCCAGTCCCAGCGGCACGCCGATCACGAAGGCCAGCACGACGGCGACGAGGCCGACCTGCATGGAGGCGCGCGCCCCGTACACGATCCGGGAGAGCTGGTCGCGGCCGAGGTCGTCGGTGCCCAGCCAGTGGGCCGCGCCTGGTTCGGCCAGTACGTTCCCGAAGTCCGGCGTGGAGGGGTCGTACGGGGCGATCAGCGGGGCGAAGAGAGCGATCAGGATGAAGACGGCGGCGATGACGCCGCCGATCAGGGCGAGCCGGTTCCTGCGCAGGGCGCGCAGTCTGCCGCCGCCCGGCCGCCGCTTCGCGGCCCGCGAGGTGGGGAGCGCTGGGGTCGCTGTGGTCACCGGGCACCTCCGAGCCGGATGCGCGGGTCGATGACCGAATAGACCACGTCGACCAGCAGGTTGATGAGGATGTACGCGGCGGAGGTGCAGAGCACCACGGCCTGGAGCGTGGCGTAGTCACGGGTGAAGACGGCGTCGATGGTGAGCTTGCCGAAACCGGGCAGGACGAAGATCTGCTCGGTGACGACGGCGCCCGAGATGAGATGGCCGAGCTGGAGCCCCAGCACGGTCACCACCGTGACGAGGGAGTTGCGCAGGGCATGCCCGCCGACGACGGACCGCTTGGACAGGCCCTTGGCGCGGGCGGTGCGCACATAGTCGGCGGAGAGCGAGTCGAGCATCGCGGCCCTGGTCTGGCGCATCACGACGGCGGCGAGTCCGGAGCCGAGCACGATCGCGGGGAGCACCATGCGGCGCAGGTTGTCGACCGGGTCGGTGCCGAAGGGTACGTAGCCGGACGCCGCGAACACCGGTACGGCGATGGCGAATCCGAGTACCAGCACGATGCCGAGCCAGAAGGTGGGGATGGAGAGGCCGATCAGCGCGATGATGTTGGCGATCCACTCCTCGGGCTTCCCGCGACGCACGGCGGCGACGACACCGGCGCCGATGCCGAGGACCACGGCCAGCAGCAGGGAGAGCGCGGCCAGTTCCAGCGTGACGGGCAGGGCCTGCCCGATCGCGTCGGCGACCGGGAGCCCGGTCCTGGACGAGGTGCCGAGGTCGCCGGTGAGGGCGTGCCCGATGAACCGTCCGTACTGCACCACGATGTTGTCGTTAAGGCCGTACGCCTCCCGGATCGCGGCGAGCGCCTCGGGGCTGCGCTCCTCGCCCGCCAGGGCGAGGGCCGGGTCGCCGGGCAGGGCCCGGATGCCGGCGAAGACCACGATGGAGACGAGGAAGAGTGTGATGAGGGACTGGCGCAACCGCGTCAGCAGGTATTTCGTCATCGGGTGTACCCCGCAGTCGTGACCCGGACCAGTCCGTCGCCGTAGACGCGGATACCCGCGACGTCCTTGGTGGCGACGACGTAGTTCTTCTGCCGGTAGAGGTAGATGAGGGCGTGGGCGTCCTGGACGCGCCGGGTGAGTTCGTCGTAGATCTCGGTGCGCCGGGCCGGGTCGGCGACGGTGCTGCCCTGTGCGATGAGCTTGTCGATCGCGGGGTCACCGAGGCCGTAGGCGTTCATGGCGCCGGCGGTCCTGAGGAAGTTGGAGACGTTGCCGTCCGGGTCGAGCCGGCCGGACCATCCGCTGGTGAAGACGTCGTAATCGCCGTCGTCGGTCTCCGAGAGCATGGTGGCGTACTCGGTGGGCCGCAGCGAGAGGTCGAACCCGGCCTCCTTGACCATGGCCTGCAGCACCTGTCCGACGCGCCCCTGTTCGGGGGTGGTGGAGGTCTTCAGCTCGATCTTCAGCGGGGTCTTCACCCCGGCCTCCTTCAGCAGCTTCTTCGCCTTGGCGACATCGCGCTCGGGGCAGTCCTGGGCCTTGACGCCGGGGGCTATGGCGGACTGCGGCGAGATCGGTCCGCAGGCCGGTTCGTACATGCCCTGGAAGACGACCGTGTTGAGGGTGTCGCGGTCGATCGCGAGCTCGAACGCCTCACGGACCCGGACGTCCCGGGCGATCGGGGTGTCGAGCCTGCCGGGCTTCTTGCCGAGGCCGTTGACGTTGCCGACGTTGAGCCCGATGCCCTGGTAGCCGAGCGAGGGCGAGTTGAAGAGCTGGAGCCCCGGCTCGGTGAGAGCGCTCTGTACGTCGACGGGAGCCATCTGGTCGCCGACCTGGAGGTCGCCGGAGCGCAGGTTGGCGAGCCGGACGTTGCCGTCGGGGATGGGCTTGTAGACGACCCCGTCGAGGTGGACCTTGTCCGCGTCGTAGTAGTTGGGGTCCTTCTTCAGGACGATCCGGTCGCCGCCGACCCGCTCGACGAACCGGAACGGCCCTACGCAGGAGGGATGGTTGGTGAAGTTCTTGCCGTACTTCTTGAGCGCGGCCGGTGACATCACCATCCCGGCCCGGTCGGCGAGGACGCCGGTGAGCGGTACGTAGGCCTGCTTGAGCTTCATCCGGACCGTGTACGGGCCGGTGGCCTCGATGGAGGTGACCGGGGCGAGCTCGGTGCCGCGGGCGGATCCCGGCAGATCGCGGTGGCGCAGCAGTGAGGTGGCGACGGCCGCGGCGTCGAGCCGGGTGCCGTCGCTGAACTTCAGCCCGTGCCGCACCTTCAGGGTGACGGTGCGGCCGTCGGCAGAGGTGGTGGGCAGTGCGGCAGCGAGCTGCGGCACGACGACACCGTCCTCGTCGATGTCGTAGAGCTTCTCGCACATGCCCGCGAAGACCGTGCGGCCGACGAGGGTCTGGGCGAGTGTCGGGTCGAGTTTGTCCGGGTCGGAGTTGAGAGCGACGGTGAGTGTCCCGCCGTCGCGTACGGGCCGGTCGTCGGTCTTGCGTACACCGCCGACCTCGGTCGCCGAGGACTGCAACGACGCGCAGCCCGAGGTGAGGGACACCAGTACAACCGCCACCAGGGCAACCGCTTTTCGGCGCACGAGGGCCTACCTCCCGCCAGGGGGTGATCAAGGAATATCGCAGACCGTATTTCGCATACAGTCCGCAAGGCAAGAGGGGCGCCCACATAGCGGACGGTTTTTACTGACGATCGGATAACGGCGGGTGCAGAAGGCGTGAAGACGCCCGTCCGCACCCGCCGGTGTCAGCCGTGAGTGAGGAGGCGGTGGCTCTGCGCTGGCGTTCCGGCGACGGGGTCTCCCCCGCCGCCCAGCCATTTCAGTCCGTCCACGACGAACCTGTTCTGCGTCTCACTGTCGAAGGTCGAGGACAGAGTGGTGCCCGAGTCGTAGTCCATGGCGTTGTGGCCGAAGTTCGCGTACAGCATCCGGTAGCCGGTGTTGGTCCACAGGACGGGATAGTCGCCGCTGTACCAGGACTGGTTCGGGTCCGTGCCCAGCGGGAAGCTCACCGGATCGACGGAGGCCAGCACCTTGATGTCCGGATGGTCGCGAAGGTTGTTCTGCCAGGAGTACCACTCACTGACCGACGAGGTGAACGTGTCGGGCAGTCCCGTGGTGGAGGGGTGCGTACGGTCCTCGGTGCGCAGCACCGCGGTCGTGGGCCCCCAGGTGTTCGAGCTGAAGTTGCCGCTGCCGAGGAACTGGTCGTAGTACCAGGGCCATTCCTGGGCCTCCGTGGTGAAAGCGGAGACGTGGAAGCCCATCCAGCCGCCGCCGGAGCGCATGTACCGTTCGAATCCTGCACGCTGGGAGGCGGACTGCGGGGCGTCGTCGAGGAACAGGACCACCTGGTACTGGTCGGGGGTGATGGTGCTCAGCCGCTCCCAGTCGTTGGTGGAGGTGTAGGAGAAGTTGTTGGCCGCGGCGGTGGCGGGGAACCACCGGTTGGCTTCCTCGACGAAGCTGATGTGGGCCGCGTCCCAGGTGCCGTTGTAGAAGGCGATGACCTTGAAGTCGGGTGCCTGCGGCGCGGCGTGCGCGGGGGCCGTGGTGAGCACCGACAGCAGTGCCGGCAGCAGCAGGAGCCATCGCCACAGCCGGCCGGTACCTCCTCGTCCCGCGGCGGTTGCCCTGGGTGTGTTCATCCGAAGTCGTCCTTTCCGAACCGGGTGGGGGCCGGGCGGACCGGAGCAGTCCGCCCGGCGCGGCGGGCAGGATCAGCCGGTGTACTGGGCGAACACCTTCGTGAAGTCCCATGGTTCCTGGGAGACGCCCGAGCAGGTGTCGGCGCCGCCTCCGGTGCACGGGCGGTCCCGGTTGACCGACCAGAAGGTCAGCCGGGCCAGATGGCGCTGCTGGGCGTAGGCCAGGATCGTGCGGAAGTCCGCGACCGTCACCGTCTCGTTGTCGTCGGTGATGCCGTTCATCGAGGAGATCCCGGTGTGCCGGTACGCGTCGTCGTCCGAGTACCCGTAGGCACTCTTGACCACGTCCTTCAGCCCCTCGGCCGCACCGACGGTGAGGTCACCCATGTTCTG
Source organism: Streptomyces sp. NPDC058221 (assembly GCF_042882365.1). Taxonomy (NCBI): domain Bacteria; kingdom Bacillati; phylum Actinomycetota; class Actinomycetes; order Kitasatosporales; family Streptomycetaceae; genus Streptomyces; species Streptomyces sp. NPDC058221. The sequence continues at coordinate 9,265 of NZ_JBHVWF010000211.1, forward strand.
GCCCGCCCCGCCGAAGTCGAACGGCATGATCGTCCAGCTGTCCACGGTCAGCCCGGACGCCGACGCCTTGCTGACGAGGCTGTCGTCGGGTCCGCTCTGGCCGGTACCGAAGGTGACGTACACCTTGATGTCCGGGTTGGCGGCCTTCACCGTCTTCAACGCGTCGACCGTGCGCTGCTGCACCGTCTCACTGGCGTATGCGTCGGCCTCGATGTCGATGTCGATCGCCTTGAGTCCGTAGGCATCGATCACCTTCTGGTACGCGGCTGCCAGCTCGCCGGCGCTGGAGCAGGAGCTCTCCAGCTTGTTGCCGCTCCAGCCGCCGAAGGACGGGATGACGTCGCCGCCCGCAGCCCGGACGGTGTCCACCGTCTGCTGGTCGACACCGCCGGTCAGCGGCCTGCCGCCGTCCCACTGCGGGTCGCAGTAGCCGTTGCTGAGGACGAAGGCGAGCGTGAACCACTTGACGCCTGTGGCGTTCATGACCGTGGTCGGACTGGGCGGGCTGCCCCAGCCGTTGTAGAGGTACGGGGCGACCGCCATGTCTCCGGGCGCCGCGAGACCGGCTCCGCTCCCGGCTGCGGGCGCGGCCTGCTTCTCGCCGGCGGCGCCGGTGGGCCGTCCGTTGGCCGCGCCCAGGGCGGGCGAGCCGGTCAGCCCGGCGAGAAGAGCCGCGACGGCCACGACTCCCAGGGCGCTCCTTACGGCGGGAGCATGCCCGCGCAGCAGGTTTCGACTCATCAACTGTTCACCGTCCACATCTGGTTGGGGGCGCCGACGCAGGTCCAGATCTGCAGCCGGGCACCGTTGGCCGACCGGGGAGTCCAGGACTCCCCCTTCCGGCACGTGGGGGGAATTTCTGTCATGTATATGACATGACAGAGACAGGGCGCGTTGAGGCATGCCGAAGCCGCGCCGACCGGGGTGGGGTGTCGTACAGGAAGTGCAACGCGTGTGGGTGGGGGGTGCGGGATCAAGCTGTGGGGCTGCTGTGCGCAGGGGCTTAATTCACTACGTGATTTAAGAAGTGAACCAATCGACTGTCAAGGCCCTGGTCCGTACCAGTGCAAAGTCCTCACCCCCACCCCGCCCCGTTTGGGCCGACGCCCCCGGGCGTCCGAGGCCGCCGCTCACGGCAATTCGGCAGCGGGCGCCGTGCCAACAAGAGTCAAAGGCGGCACACCCGCCCGACGGGCCGCCCTCACCACTCCACCACTAAAGCTTCCTTCCTGGTGAAGGTGTCGCCGCGGTCTAACTTGATCTTTAACGTCAGGGC
>NZ_JBHVWF010000212.1:0-10299 GCF_042882365.1 Streptomyces sp. NPDC058221
CGAATTTCGTCGGCTGCTTCTTTTGTTTATAAGAGACTGGCTGCGCCGTGCTCGTCCGCAGACCCGAGAGACGAACCCGCCACGTACCGATGGGGGGGGCCGGGTGCTCACCGGCACCGGGCCCCGCCGATCGGAACGAACCCCTGTGACAGGGGCGATTGCGAAGGTCAGTGCTCCAGGGTCATCGCGTAGATCTCGAGGTCGCTGTCGCGCTGCCAGTCGAGTCCTCCGGACCCGGGTGCGACCCATGCCGGCACGGACGGTGTTGCCAGGGAGAGGGACCGGACCTGCTTCCCGGACTCCAGCGGGACGGTCGTCTCGTAGAGCGATGCCTCGGTGGTGGTCTTCCCGGTCCCGGCCTTGAGCTGGTACGCGGTTGTCAGGGCGACGCCGTTGCCGAAGTCCGGAGCCTTGTTCGCCCAGCCGGTGAGTTCGAGCGGAACCGTCGCGGTGCTGCCGTCGGTGTACGTGACGACGGCGGTGGCCGACGCGGCACCCGTACTGCCGTTGTCGGACGCGCCCACAATGTGGAGGCTCTTGTAGTCGCCGTTGGGGAGGGCGATTGCCTGCCCGGTGGACCTGACGAAGTTCTTGCTGCTGCCGGAGGTCGGGGGCGCCTGGTAGGTGACCCCGCCGAAGGTGACCGGCCCCGGCGCGGGCAGTTGGTCGGCGGCGAAGCTCGTACCCGTGCCGTCGAAGTCTCCCTGGCCCGGCGCAGCGAGCGTGGCGACGCCGTCGTTGTTGTAGGCGGCGCCCAGATCGACGGCACACGAGGCGTCCGTCTTGATGGCGCAGTTCCCCGCCTGCTGGACCACGACGGTGACGGTCTTCCTGACCGGCGTGGCTCCGGGCAGCCGGGCGGTGACCGACACCTGGTAGGTGCCTGCCTTTGTTCCGGCCGGGGTGGTGATCCGCAACCGCTTGTTCATCTGGGCGGGAAGCCCGTCCGAGCCGGCCGTCGCTGTCTCGCTGGACGGGGACACGGACCACCCCTTCGGCGCTTTCGCGGTCACGGCGACTCGCGCGGTGTGCGGAGCGGTGGCCAGCAGTGTCAGGTCGACCTGCTGCCGCGAAGCGTGATCGTCCGTGGGCTCCATGACGACCTGGTCCGGCCCGACGTCCGCGCTGAGCTGATGCTGCGGATTCGACGCCGTGTCGATCGACGGCGGGGCGTCCTTCGCGGCTGTCGCCCACGCGGTGGGCTCGGTGCTCAGGGCGTAGTCGATGCGCCCGCCGTGGGCGATGTCGGCCTGGCCGACCCACGCCTTGTCCCAGGCCTTGCCGTTCACCGTCGCGGAGGCGATGTAGCGGTTGGCCATGCTGGTGCCCGGCGCGGAGATCCTCAGCGTTCCGCCCTGCGTCTTCCCGTACTCACCGATCCGAACCCGGGCGTTGGGGAACTGCGGCGTGGTGATGACGTCGAAGTTGCCGCCACTGGTCGTGGGGTAGAGCCCCAGCGACGACATCACGTACCAGGCGGACATCTCGCCCATGTCGTCGTTGCCGGGGATGCCGCCGGGGCTGTTCGTGAACAGGGTCTCCTGCGCCTTGATGACGGTCGCGGTGTTGCCCGGCTGCCCCGTCCACGCGTAGAGGTACGGCGCGATGAGGTTCGGCTCGTTGTTCGGGTTGTACTTCGTGGAGCCGTAGTAGTTGTACGGGTCGCTGACCCACGCCGTGCGCGCGGTCCCATCCGGGTCGGTGACGAGGTCGTCGTAGGCGAAGAAGTCGTTCAACCGCTTGTTCGTCGCGTCCTTGCCACCCAGCATGCCGACGAGCCCCGCCGGGTCCTGCGGCACCGACCACTGGTACTGGCTTGCGTTCTGCTCGTGGAACGCGTGGTCGCTCGTGACCGGGTCGTACGGAGTCAGCCAGGTGCCGTCGGCCGCGGTGCGCGGCCGGAACTGGCTGGTCTGTGTGTCGAATACGTTCTTGTACGCCTGGCCGCGCCTGGCGAACATCGTGGCGTCGGCCGTGTGGCCGAGCCCCTTCGCCATCAGCGCCAACGACGCGTCGGCCGCGGCGTACTCCAGGGTGGCCGAAGTGCCGTAGTAGCAGTCGTTGTCGTTCGACTTGGTCGGGCAGCAGTTGCCGCTGGTGTCCCCGTTGCAGTCGGCGCCCGACTTCACGTTGAGGCCGTAGGGGATGTAGCCGCGTTCCGCGTAGTACGCCGCTCCGGCACGCCCGTTCTCCCGGACGTCGGCGGGCGGCACCTCGGTCGCGTTCGCCCTGAGGTACGTGTACGCCTCTTGGGCGTCAGCCCCGGTGAGCAGCCCCTTCGACCAGCCCTCGACCAGGAACGGCGTGACCGGGTCGCCGGTCATGATGTTGCCTTCCTCGTCCTCCAGGTACCAGCGCGGCAGTGCGCCGCCCTCCCGTGCGATCGCGAGGATCGACATGTCCACATCGTGTGCGACCTCGGGAACGAGCATCTCCAGGAGCTTGTTCTGCGTCCGGTACGTGTCCCACAGCGAGAGGTTGCTGTAGGGGGTGTAATCCCGGGCCGTGTGGATCTTCCGGTCGGCTCCGACGTAGCGGCCGTCGACGTCACCGATGATGTTCGGATCAACCATGGAGTGGTACAACGCCGTGTAATACGCGACCTGTTGGTCGTGCGCACCGCCACCGATCGCGGCCTTGTGCAGCATGGTGTTCCACTTGGCGTTCAACGCCTTGTGCACGGCGGCGAAGTCGAAGCCGAACTTCCCCGTCTCCGTCGCAAGGTTCTTGTGGGCGCCGGCGAGTCCGGTGAAGGAGAGCCCCACCTTCGCGACCACGGGAGCGTCGTTCTTCCGCGTGTCGAACGACACCCACGCGCCGTTGGAGCCCTTGGCGGCCGATGTACGGGACCCCGGGCTCCGGTCGTCGCCCTTCCAGGTGCCGTACGACGTGAACGGCCGGCTGAGCTGTGCGACGAAGTAGGTCTTCTTGGAATCCTCGACCCACCCCTCGACCGTCCGGTCGCCGACCACGTGGATCTCTGAATCGGCCACGCCGGACCCGGCGTTGAACATCACGTTCGCCCGGCTCGTCCGCGGGAACCGGTACTGCTGCCACCCGGTCCGTTCGGTCGCCGTCAAGGCGGCGGTCACGCCGTACCTGTCGAGCTTCGTCCGGTAGTAGTCAGGTCCCGTCGTCTCGTTCTCATGGCTGAAGGTCGACGCGTACTGTGCCGGATCGGTCGAAGTCACCGCGCCGGTAGTGGGCATCATCGGCAGATAGTTGAACCGGCACCCGTTGATCGTCGTCTGACTGAACCCGATGACCGTGTCGGACGACTCCTTGTCACACCCCGTGCCGCCGGCCGTCTTCATCAACGGACTCTCCTGCACCAGGCCGAAGGGCGCGCCCGCGGCAGGGAAGGTCAGCCCCTCGTTCTCGGTCCCGATGAACGGATTGACCAGCTTCGTCAGATCGGTCCCCGCGCCCGGCGTCGCGTCGGACGCCGCCGACTCCGTGGCGGCAACCGCGCTCGCCGCAGTCCCGGTGACAGATCCCGCGGCAGCGAGGGCGATACAGAGCGCAGCCGTCCCCAGCCGGTTCCTCAGACGCTGTGCCGTCGACCCGGACCGGGCCGATGTGTATCGCGTTGATTGCATACCACTCCCGTCGTGCGTCTGCTGGTAGACATCGTTGTCATGCACCGCACGTGACGCTAGATCGTCTCCTCCACCCCGGCAAGGGGTTACTGCTGCGTCACTTGGCTGAGGTGGTGACCGTCATCGGCAGTGGCCTGCGAGTCGGGTCGTGACTTGAGTCGTGGTGACGGCACGTCTGCGCGGCCGGACCGACTGGCCGCCCGACAGAGACTCGGTGTCCAGGCCGTGCTGCCGGATGTGCAGAGAGCCGGCATCGCCGCGTGGCGGGGGATACGGAGCGAGCGTAGCGTCGAGTGAGGGCGAGATACGGCACGTGGAGTCCTGCGTGCACCGATCCGAATTGCCGGGAGGTCGCGGCATGGTACGGGGTATCCGCAACAGTATTGGACTGATCTTGGCAGTGATCGGAGCTGCCGCGGCGCTTTGGGCGCCATTTCGCAGTTGGTACAGTGGCCGGCTCGGACACGATTTCCGGGTCTGGGAACTCTTCACAGGAGCGGGCGTCACGAACTCGGGCGCGGGGTTGTTCGCGTCCATGTTCCTGCCCCTCCTCGTCGGTGCGGTCCTCACCCTCCTCGGCGTGGTGTTCCGATCCCGGCTGCTGGTCCTCACCGCCGGAATCATCACCCTCGGGTTCGCCATTTTGTGGATGGTCCGGCAGGGGCAGGCGCAGGGAAGCCTGACGGTCACGGGAGACAGCAACGGGCTCGGCAGCGGAGTGGGACTGGCCCTGCTCGGCGGTCTCCTCATGCTCATCGGGTCGGCCATCATGGGCGGGCGCGAACGCCGGGCCGTGCGCGAGGCGAGCAACGAGCGGCAGCGGCAGGAGCGGGACGCCGTGAACGACGCATACGGGGATCGCCACGGCGCTGAGGCCGACCGACCGTACGGCATGGCCGCCCGGGACCAGGACACAGTGGACGCAGCCGGCCGAGACAGGGCCGAGGACATACGGCCCGCAGCCGACACCGGTACTGCCGGGCAGACCGCCACCGGAGGCGGAGGTGGCACGCCGCGACGTTTCGCACGGGAGCCGCAGCAACAGGCACCGGCACCGCGCGGTCGGCCCGTCCCGGCCCGGGAAGCGGACAGCGGCGACCGTGGGCGTGGCGATTCCGACCGAACGCAGTACGAGCAAAATGACGGGGCCGGTGGCTCCGGTGGCTCCCATGCGGCGGGCGAAGAGTGGCGCCGCGGGCGCGGCGACCGGTCCTGAGCAGTTCTTCCGGTCCCGTCCGGGCGCAGGGGTTGCACGCACGCTGCCCCTGCGTCTCGTCCGGCCGGGAGGTCATCTCCCTGACCACCACCGCGCGGACGCAGTCGCACTCGGACCTGCCATGGCGGCGAAGAAGGCGAACAGAGCGAAACGGGCACCACTCATGAATCTCCGACAGCCCTCAAGGGGGCGTCAGGGGTTATTGAGGTAGGTGAGGACGGCGAGGACTCGGCGGTTGTTGGTGTCGTCATCGGAGATGCCGAGTTTGCCGAACATGGAGGTCGTGTATTTGCTGATGGCGCTTTCACTGAGGAAGAGCCGCTGACCGATGGCCTGATTGGACAGTCCTTCGGCCATGAGGCCGAGCACGGAGTGTTCGCGTTCGGTGAGCCGTTCGAGTCGCCGGTTCGAGGACCCGCTGGACAGCAACTTGGCGATGACGGCCGGGTCCATGGCGGTCCCGCCACCGGCGACGCGTTCCAGGGCATCGATGAACTGATCGGCGTCGAAGACGCTCTCTTTGAGGAAATAGCCAATACCACCGGCGCCGTCTGCCAGGAGTTCGCGGGCGTACAGCTGCTCGACGTACTGGGAAAGGACGAGGACCGGCAGTCCGGGCAGTTCGCTGCGGGCGGCAAGAGCAGCGCGCAGGCCCTCATCCGACTGGGTCGGCGGCATGCGGACGTCGATGACGGCAACGTCCGGCCGCCACGTCAGCAGTGCCTCGAGCGTCTCGGGTCCGGTGGCTGCCGTCGCCACCACCTGGTGCCCGCACGCCTCGATGAGGCGGACCATTCCGTCACGTAGGAGGTAGAGGTCTTCGGCTACTACGATTCGCATGGCACCATCATCCTCACCCGGGTCGGGCCGCCTGCCGGGCTGGTGATCTCCAGGGTGCCGTCGAAGACCGCGAGCCGGCGACGCAGCCCCGCAAGTCCGCCGTCGGCGCGCATACCGACTCCGCCGCGGCCGTCGTCTTCGACATCGATGACGATGCCGGTGTCGTCCTGGGTGATGGAGATCCGGGCCAGGGTCGCACGGGCGTGCCTGACCGCGTTGGTCAGCAGTTCGGCGACGGCGAAGTACAGGGCAGACTCGACCGGAGGGTCCAGGCGGAGCTGAAGGTCGGCGCTGACGGCCGCTTCGAGCGGGCTGTCCAGGGCAAGAGCGCGAACGGCATCGACGAGCCCGCGGTCGTTCAGTACAGGCGGGTTGATTCCCTGAACCAGTTCGCGGAGCTCGGTCAGTGACGCCGTGGCACCGGCCCGCGCTTCCCGCATCAGCGCCCTGGCCTGGTCAGGGTCGGTTTCCATCAGCTTCTCCGCAGTCGCCAAAGAAAGTCCGAGCCCGACCAGACGGGCCTGCGCCCCGTCGTGCAGGTCCCGCTCGATCCGGCGGATCTCGGCTGCCTGAGCGACCGTCGCATCCGCACGCCGGGCGGTCAGTTCGTCCACACGGTCCGCCAACGCCATAGCGGGTGACGGGCGTAGGAAGCGGACGGCTACTGGCTCGACACACCGCCAGGCATACGGGGCACTGGCGAAGGCCACAACCAGGCCGAGCACCCCGAGGACGCGCGCGGTGGACTCCGGCCGGCCGAGCCCGAGGACCGCCACGGCCACCCCGGCCGGCGGAAGGGACGCGACCACGCCTGCAGTGAGCGGCGCAATCGCCGTGAACCTCAGATCGCGCCAGTTGGCGGGATCCCTCCACCGGACCCGCCACTTCTGATCCAAGAGGGCGTCGCGGCGGGTGCGCTCGTAACTGAAGCCGTTCCACCAGTACCCGGTGGACATCCGCGTCACCGGCCCGGCCTCCCGGTATCCGGCGGGGATGACGGTGGCTGTCCACTTGGTGACGAGGAAGCGGAACACCCGGCAGACCGGGCGGAACAGGGCGAGCGTGCCCCCGCACACCAACACGACCGGCGCGACCCACGACCACGGGTTTCCCGCCCCCCACCGGATCCCCAGCGCCACGGCCGCTGCCCACAAGGCCGGGATCAGCATGCTGATGGCCGCCACGACGCACGCCCGTACGAACCCCACGCCGGCGCGCGCCGGCCACGAACCCAGCTGTCTCATGCTTCTTCCTTCGCATTCCGTTTCGGTGCTTCCACTGTGCACCGCGCGGAGCCCGCTACCGCCCTGGTCAGCCGGGGAGTAGGGCTATCCCCACCTACCCGTGCGTCCAGACGGATACCGCCTCGACCGAGCGCTTCGTAGCGTCGGTGAGCATGGAATCCAACATCCACACCCCGCCCTCGGCCGCCCATCACGACCATCCCCGCACCCGACGAGCCTTCGACACAGCGAAGACCAGCATCAAGGTGTACGGCGCACTCAGTGCCGTCGCCCTCCTGGCGGTCATCGTGGTGTCGAGCAGCGGTCATATGGTGAACACGTTCATGTGGGTCCGGGCAGTCCTGCTGCCTGTAGTCGCTGTGCTGATCTACCGGATGGCCGTCTCCGCTTCCCGGGGATCCCGACGGGCCTTCGAGCGCGTGAGCGCCCTCGCCGTGATCATGCCGATCGCGATCATCGGTGTCGACCTGATCCCGGGTGTCTGCCCGCTCTGGTACGCGGTGGTGCAGGTCGTCTGCATGCTGCCCATCATCCAAGTCGCCTACATCATCCGTGGCTCTGCACTGCGCGCCGCCTTCCCCAAGTCACGCTGACCCGCGCAGACCTCGTAGGCGCCCGTGGAGGAGGTCACACATCGCGGTCAGCCCGGCCGTCGCTCGGCCGGGCTCCGCATCCAGGTCCGACGGGCTGTCTTCGTCGTTACGCGCCGACGCCGGCAGGCGGACCTCGCTCAACGGCTTGGCTGCCGCCGCAACGACGCAGCAGCCGCGGCCGGCACGGTCGAGACGGGCGCTGCCGGCCGCACCAGCGTCCTCGGTGTCCGGGCAAGTGGCACGACGACGGCCCCGCCCTGCCGGCAATCGGTGCTGCCGGTCATGCCAGTACCGTTGCGGTCGCGATCCACGGTGACCTGCTGGAGCAGGACATCGCAACGGTCGCCGCGCGAGCCCTTAGGGACCGAGGCCTCCTTCGGGTTCCCGGCGCACCGTGGCGGCGATACGGGTGAGTGCGGCCTCCAGATGGCGGCGCTGGGCGGCACTGAGCGGATCGAACACGAGCCGCTTCACCTGTGCGACGTGTGCCGGTGCGCTCTCGGTGAGCTTCTGCCGGCCGGCGTCGGTCAGGGCGGCCAGGGTGTAACGACCGTCGCCGGGATCGGGCCGGCGGGCGACCCAGCCGCGGACTTCGAAGCGATCCATCACCTTCGACAGGCGGGGCTGGGTGCTGTCGCAGACCCGGGCCAGGTCGCTGAGCCGCATCGTGGCCTCGTCGGCCATGGACAGCTGGGCCAGGACCCCGTAGTCGAAGTTGGAGATGCCTGCGTCCCGCTGCAGCTGGCGGTCGAGTGCCGCCGGGAGGGCGATGACGACGGTGAGAAGCGCCTGCCACAGGTCCTGCTGGTCGTCGTCGAGCCAGGGCGACTGAGTATCCATGGGCCCCATCATACTTGCCCGGGCAACTCGTATCACTTGCCTGGGCAAGTCTTTCTGAGCTAGATTCTCACTTGCCCAGGAAAGTCACAACGCTTTCCCAGGCAAGTGAAGGAGTTGATCTCGATCATCGCCAGGAACAGCTTGGCCGCCGCCATCCCGTCGAGCACACCAGCTGCGGCATACGACGACCTCCTGGCCCGGGTGCTGCCGCAGGCGCGGGAGCAGCGGGTCTGGAACCCGTCGGACGGGCCCCTGCCCAGCCTCTTCGTCAGCCATGGAGCGCCGTTCACCCTCGACGATTCGCAGTGGCTCGGCGATCTCTTCGATTGGGCCCGGTCCATGCCCAAACCCCGGGCCGCCGTCGTCGTCTCGGCCCACTGGGAACAGGCGTCGGCCGCGATATCCGGAGCCGCGGCGGGCACCCCGCTCCACTACGATTTCAGCGGCTTCCACCCCCGCTACAAGGCCCTTCCCTACGCGACCCCGGACGCCACCGGTCTGGCGCGGCGACTCACCGGCCTGCTGGGCCCGACGCCGGTGCACGAGTTCACCGACCGCGGCCTCGACCACGGCGCGTTCATCCCGCTCATGGCCATGTATCCCGCGGCCGACGTCCCGGTCGTGCAACTGTCGATGCCCAGCCTCGACCCCAGCGCTCTGCTCGAACTCGGTGCACGCCTGCGGCCGCTGCGTGAAGAAGGCATCCTCGTTCTCGGCTCGGGCTTCATGACGCACAGCTTCGCTGTCTTCCGTCGGCCGGAGCTCGCTGCCGACACCACGGCCTTCGACGAATGGGCCGTCGACGCCCTCGCCCGCGGCGACGTCGACGCCCTCACGGACTACCGCAACAAGGCACCCGGCGCCGCGGTCGCCCATCCGACGGCCGATCATTTCGTCCCGTTGCTGCTCGCCGTCGGCGCCGCCCATGACCCCGGCAGCGCCGTCAGCGCCATCGACCGCATGGTGATGGGCAACTCGACCCGGTCGGTACAGCTGACCTGAGCGCTTCGATGCGCTTCGCCCACCTGCTTGATCGCCTTGTCCCTTGGCGACGACATCAATACTCCCCGGAGGAAGTTCCATGAAGGCAATACGTTTCCACGAGTTCGGCAGCAGCGAGGTTCTGCGCTACGAGGACGTCGAGCGCCCGGCCCCCGGCACAGGGGAGGTGCTGGTGCGGGTGGCGGCCACGTCGTTCAACCCGGTCGACGACCACATACGCGCAGGCGTCATGGCCGAGATGCTCCCGATCGCTCTCCCGTACGTGCCGGGGATCGACCTGGCGGGCACCGTCGCTGAACTCGGCGCCGATGTGACCGGCCTGGAGATCGGCGACCGGGTCGTGGCGATGCTGCCCATCGACTCCGCCGGAGGCGCCGCCGAGTACGTGCTCGCTCCGGCCGAGTCCCTGGCCCCGGCGCCCCGGACAATCGAGCTGGTGGATGCCGCGGCACTGCCGCTCACCGGCCTGGCGGCCTGGCAGACGGCGTTCGAGCTCGCCGAGCTGAAGCCCGGTCAGACCGTTCTGCTCAACGGGGCGGGGGGCGCGGTGGGCAGCCTCGTGGCGCAGCTCGCCGTCGGCGCCGGGGCGCACGTCACCGCGGTGGACGCGCCCCAGCACGCCGACCGGCTTCGGGGCTACGGCGCGCACCGGGTGGTCGGCCCCCTCGACCTCGCCGCCGGCCCGGCCGCCGTGGGCGGTCCGTTCCAGGTCGTGGTGAACCATGTGCGCGTCTCCCCGGAGGAGCTCGCGCAGCTGACGAACTACGTAGCCGACGGCGGGGTCGCTGCCAGCACTGCCGGCCCGATTCCCGAAGACCCCGCTCGGGGGGTGCGCAGCGCGAGCCTGTGGGTCCGCAGCGACGGAGCCCAGCTGGCCGGACTGGTCGCCAAGCTGGATGCCGGCGAGCTCCGGGTCCATGTCGCCGCCCACCGCCCGGTGGCCGAGCTGGCGGCCGTGCATGAGG